>JANQKE010000171.1 GCA_028281265.1 Alphaproteobacteria bacterium
ACCCTGGCCGACCTCTACGGGCTGATGCGCGTGCTCGACCACTGCCCCAACGTTCACTACGGTGTGCGGCCCGTGGTCGCCCGCGACATGACGGCCCCCGGCGCTCTAGACATCAATACGGCCTTCGCCTGCCTGAAGGCGACCGGCAAGCCCATCGGCGTCAGTTTCGACAATGCCGGCCATGTCGACCCGGTGATCGACCTCTTCGACACCGCGCTTGGCCGTGCGGAGAGCTTTCGCAAACAGCCGTTCTGCATGGCGGTCATCGTGCACGCGGTCTCGCCGCTCCGCTATGCGCCGGAAGGCCTCGGGATCATGGCTGCCGCCATCGAGCTCGGCATGCCGCTGCAGATTTGCACCGCCGGGCAGGCCGGCGCGACAAGCCCCGCAGCCCTCGCCGGTGCGCTGGCGCAGGGACTCGCCGAGTCCCTGGCCGGGCTGATGGTGGTGGATGCGATCCGGCCCAGCCATCCCTGCATCTTCGCCTTCTTGCCCTTCATCTCCGATCTGCGCACCGGGGCCATGAGCGGCGGTGGTGGCGAATCCGCCGTGGCAAACGCCGCCGCCGCGCAGTTGCTGCGCGACCTCGGCCTGCCGTCCACGGTGTCGGCGGGCATGACCGATTCGAAGATCGCCGACGCCCAGGCCGGTTACGAAAAGGGCTATTCCGTCGCGCTCGCCGCCCAGGCCGGCGCCGACATGATCAATCTCTCCGTCGGCATGCTCGGCTCGATCATGGTCGCCTCGCCGGAGGCCATGGTGATCGACAATGAAATGTGCGGCGCGATCCTGCGGACGGTCCGCGGCGTCGACGTATCGCCGGGCATGATCGATCTCGATGCCGTCGAGAACGTGGTGACCGGCGACGGCCACTATCTGGGCGAAGCGCAAACGCTCGCCCTGATGAAGACCGAGTACGTTTATCCGGCGCTGGGCGACCGGCAGAGCGTCGCCGACTGGACCGAGGCCGGAAGCCGGTCGATCTGGGCGCGGGCGCGCGACAGAGTCGGCGAGATCGCGGCGATCCCGCCGGACCATCTGCCCGCCGAGGCCGAGCGGCGCATTCGCGAGCGCTTCGATATTCGGTTGGACGAGACGGAGGAGGCGGCATGAAGGTCATGCGCAGTGTCATCATAGAGGCGCCGGTCGATAGGGTCTGGGCTGCCGTCAGGAACTTCGACGGCGTCGTCAACTGGAACCCCGGTGTTGTCGCCGCGCGCATGGAATCGGGATCGTCCACCGCCGTCGGCGCAATCCGCCACCTCGATATCGTCGACGGCACGGTGTTCCGCGAGACGCTTCTCGCCCACTCCGACATCGACCGCTTCTACACCTACGACATTATCGAGGGCCCGCTGCCCTGCAGCGACTATGTCTCGGTGCACCGCTTCCTCCCGATCACCGAGGGCGACATGACGCTCGGCATTTGGGAAGGCGCGTTCCACTGCGATCCCGCCGACGCCGAGAGCCTGGAGGCCATCGTCGGCGATCAGATCTATCGCGACGGCATGCTGGGTCTGAACGACTACCTGAAGGAACGAGCATAGATGACGGATACCCTGGCACCGCGCGGGATCATCGGCGTGATGACCCCGGCCATGAACACGGTGGTGCAGCCTGAACTGGAGCTGCTCCGCCCGACCGGCGTGACCAACCAGATGCAGCGCTTCCGCCTCGGTGGCGACGCGGTCTCGGATGACATTGCCGAGGAGGCCGCCATGCTCATGGACTGTAATCCACTCGCCATCGCCGTCGGCCTGACCACCGATGCCGGGGCGGGGGGCGTGCGCAAGCTGGCGTCCCGCTGCGCCGAGCTCTCCGGTTTGCTTGGCGTGCCGGTCTGCAACGCCTCGGAAGCCGACCATGCCGCACTGCGCGCCCTGGGCGCCGCCAAGGTCGCCGTGGTCACGCCCTTCGACGCGGAGGTCGACCGGAACGTCAGGGCCAACGTCGAGGAGGCCGGATTCCAGGTCGCCGCGATCAAGGGGACGGAAGCGCCGAGCCTGCCGGCGATCTGCGAGACGCCGCTGGACGATATCCGCGCGGTGTTCCGCCAGGTGGCGGAGGCCGATTGCGATGCCATCCTGCAGGTCGGTACGGCGCTACCCGTCGTCGCCATGATCGAGGACCTGGAAGCCGAGCTCGGCAAGCCGGTTGTCGCCTGCAACGCTGCCGTCTATTGGCAGACGTTGCGCGCCGCCGGGATCGCGGACCCGATGGCCGGCTACGGCCGCCTGCTTGCGGAGCACTGAGGCTTGCGCGAACACGCGAGAGTGGTCGTCATCGGCGGCGGCGCCGTTGGCGCGTCCTGTCTCTATCATCTGACCCAGGCGGGTGTGGCGGACTGTCTGCTGATCGAGAAGGACGAGCTGACCTCCGGCTCCACCTGGCATGCCGCCGGGAATATCCCGACTTATGCGACGAGCTGGCTCGGCATGCGCGCCGGCAACTACGCCTGGCGGCTCTACAAGGACCTTGGGGCGGCCGTCGACTCGCCGATCACCTACCGCCACACCGGCGCGTTCTGGCCGGCCCACAGCGAAGACCGCATGGACCTCTATCGTCATCTGGTCGGCATCTCGAAGTCCGCCGGCTTCGATCTCGGTCTGCTGGCGCCGGCCGAGATGGAGGCGATGCACCCCTACTACCGGGCGGGCGAGGGGGTGATCGGCGCCATCCATGACCCCTACGAAGGCGATATCGACCCCAGCCAGTTGACCCAGGTCCTGGCCAAGGGGGCGCGGGCGGCGGGCGCCGAGGTCGCGCGCTTCACCAAGGTCACGGGCATTGAACGGACTGCGGGCGGCGAGTGGCGGGTCGAGACCGACAAGGGCCAGGTGACCTGTGAGGTGGTCGTCAACGCGACCGGCTTCTATGGCGGTGCCGTCGGCGCGCTCGCCGGCGCGCCGGCGCCGGTCGTGACCCTCGAGCATCAGTACCTCGTCACCGAGCCCCTGCCGGCGCTGGAGGCGGATCCGGCGCTCTTCCCGCTGGTGCGCGATCCGGACATCCGCTTCTACCTGCGCCGAGAGCGGGCGAGCTTCCTCTTCGGTTCCTACGGCCACCCGGGCCGGCCGGCCTTCACCGGCGGCATCCCCAACGACTTCGCCCACGCGCTGTTTCCCGATTCGGTCGACGACATCGCCGAGGTGCTGGACGCGGCGCTGGCGCACATCCCCTTGCTCGGCGAGGCGGGCGTCCAGCGCTTCATCAACGGACCGATCGCCTATTCGCCCGACGCCCAGCCGCTCTGCGGCCCGGCCAGGGGACTGCCCAACTTCTATCACGCCTGCGGCATCCAGGTCGGCATCACCCAGTCCGCCGCCGTCGGCAAAACTATCGCCGAGTGGGTCACCGAGGGCGAGACCGAATGGGACATGGCGGCCTGGGACCCGCGCCGCTTCGGGGACTGGGCCGACGCGCGCTATGCGCTGAACCGGGTGGTCGAGCTTTACGACCTGCAGTACGCGATTCCCTTTCCACACCGTCTGCTGCCGTCGGGCCGCCCGGTCAACCGGACGCCGCTCTATGAGACCCTGAAGGGCAAGGGCGCCCAGTTCGGCCAGATCGGTGGTTGGGAACGGGCCCTCTGGTTCGACCGCGGCGGGAGCGCCTATGACGAGGCCAAGCTGAGTTTCCGCGACCGGGAGCCCTGGCGCGCAGCGGTGCGGGCCGAATGCGAAGCCGTGCGCGATGCGGTGGGCGTCATGGATCACGGGGGCTTCACCAAATACGACGTTTCGGGGCAGGGCGCGCAGGCATTTCTGGAGCGGGTCCTCTGCGGCAGCGTTCCGAGGCCCGGCCGGGTCAAGCTCTCTTACATGCTGACACCCATGGGCAGGATCTGGAGCGAGACCACCGTCGCCTGCCTGGGCCGGGACCGCTACCTGTTGTGCGGGCCGACCCTTGCGGTCGACCGGGACTTCGACTGGTTGTCGGCGCAGGCGCCGTGTGACGGCTCCGTCACCCTGCGCCAGGGCAGCGACCACGACGGGGCCCTGATGGTCATGGGGCCGCGCTCACGGGATCTGCTCTCCCGGCTGACCAACGCGGATCTCGGCCGCGCGGCGATGCCCTGGATGTCGCTGGCCGAGATCGTTGTCGCCGGCAAGCCGGTCACGGCGATGCGCGTCTCCTATGTCGGCGAACTCGGCTGGGAGCTGCACCTGGCCTCGGCGGATCTGCCGGTCGTCTATGGGGCCGTGCAGGAAGCCGGGCAGGACCTGGGGCTCGTCGACTTCGGCTCCTACGCGCTGAACGCCATGCGGGTTGAGAAGGGCTATCACGGCTGGGGCGCCGACTTCGGCACCGAGTACACGATGTCCGATGCCGGCCTCGACCGCTTCGTGAAGATGGACAAGCCCGACTTCGTCGGCCGGGAGGCCGTGCTGGCGCAGCGGGACAGGAAGGCCGACTGGCAGTTCGCCGGTTTCGTGGTCGAAAGCGCGGATGCCGATCCCCTGCCCAGCGATCCGATCCTGCGCGACGGCGCGGTCGTCGGCTACGTCACCTCCAGCGGCGAGGGTTTTCGGATCGGCAAGCGATTGGCGCTTGGCTATGTCCAGGGCGGCCTCGCCGAGATCGGCGCGCACTTCGAGATCGAGGTGCTGGGGACGGCCTGTAAGGCCGTCGTCGCGCCGCTGCCCTTCTACGATCCGGACAACGCGCGTCTGCGGGCTTAGCCCCGCCGGATCGTCCGGTAGATCGCGGAGAAATCGAGGTTGCCGGACTCGGCGTCCTCGGCGAAGGCGGTGAAACGGAGCGCGGCCTCGGCGCCGAAGGGCGTTTCCTGGCCGCTGGCCTCCGCCGCCGCCTGTGCGAGCCGCAGGTCCTTTGCCATCAGCTGGGCGGCGAAACCCGGCGCATAGCCGTTGGACGCCGGCGCATCCGGCGCGGGCCCCGGCACCGGGCAGCGGTTTTCCAGAATCCAGCTCTGCGCCGCCGCGCCCGAACAGAGATCGAAGAATGTCTGCTGGTCGAGTCCCAGGGCCTCGGCCAGGGCGAAGGCCTCGCAAACGCCGAGCGCGGTGATGCCGCAGATCATGTTGTGACAGGCCTTTGCGGCTTGTCCCGACCCGGCGGGGCCAAAGCGGCTGATCTTGCCGCCCATGGCGTCGAGCAGGGGCAGCGCGGCGTCGATATCGGCGCTCTCGCCGCCGACCATGAAGCTCAGGGTCCCGGCCCGCGCGCCCTCGGCGCCGCCCGAGACCGGCGCGTCGACGAAGCCGTGACCGGCCGCCGCTGCCTGGGCCGCCAGCCGGCGGGTCGTCGTCACGTCGATGGTCGAGCTGTCGATGAAGATCCGCCGCCCGGTGTCACCGCCTGCAAGGATCGCCGCGTGGATCGCGGCGACGTCTTCGCCTTGCGGCAGCATGGTGATGACGGCTGTTGCGCCCTCTGCCGCCGCCTCAAGGGTCGGCGCGCGGCCCTTGAGCGCAGCGCCCACGCCTTCGGCGGCATCCCATCCGGCGACGCCGAAGCCCCGCTCTTCGAGCCGCAGCGCCATCGGCAGTCCCATGGTGCCGAGTCCGACAAAGCAAATCCGCATAACCCGTGACCTCGCTATGTCCTGAACCCGTCGGTTTCCCGGCACCACGTCGACAGCGCCTGGGCGACGGAGCGTGTGATCTCGTCTTCCGGGGCTTTGTCGGGCCGGATCACCGCGTACCAGGGCACCGACACGCCTTCCGGCCCGACGCCGAGACCGACGATCCGGCCGCCCTCGATGGCCCCCTTGACCGCCCAGCCCGCGAGAACGGAGGTGCCCAGCCCGGCCGCCACCATCTCGACGATGGCCTCGGGCAGTTCGACGGTTTCCGTCCAGTTCGGGTAAGTGCCGTTGGGGCGAAACAGCTTGGCGTACTCGCGGTCCGGTTCCGGAATTCGGGTATAGGTAATGAAGTCCTCGCCGACGATATCGCCGCCCTCGATGTGGTTCTTGCCGGCGAGCCGATGATCCGGCGGCATGATGAAGACGAGGTCGTCGTCGAACAGATGGACGGCTTCGAGGCGACCATGGTCCGCCTCGCCGGAGACGATCACCAGATCGACGGTGTGATCGGCGAGGCTTTCGATCGGACTCCTTGCCGCCGCCGCCACGACCTGAATGCCGACATCGGGCGATTGCGCCTTCAGATGGCGGAGAAAGCGCGGCAGCCAGTGGTAGGAACTGTAGGCCTCGACGGCCAAACGAACCACGTGGCGGACGCCGCGCCCCATGCGCTCGGCGTCCTGTTCGGCGCGCACCAGATCGGCGATCACACGCTCGGCGACCTGGGCGAGGTACTCGGCGGCCGCGGTCATGCGCAGGCGCTTGTGCGATCGGCTGAACAACGGCACGCCGAGCCGCCGTTCGGCCTCCCGGATGCGGTGCGACAATGCGGAGGGCGTAATGCCAAGCTGCTCGGCCGCGTCGGTGACGCGCTGGGTTTTCGCCAGCGTCGCGATCATCTGATAGTGGCGCAGATCCAGAAGCGGGACGTGAGGAGCCATACGGTGAATTTCATTCACAAATATCAGGAAATTTAGAGATTGAGATTCATCGAATGGCCGTCGAGAGTCAACGCGATAGGCCCCCGGCCCTCGAAAGGCTCGATGCGATCAAGGGGCTCGAACTGAAAGCGAAACTCCAGCAGGATCTCGGCTTCGAGCCGACAGGGGGTGAACGGGGTGACGACGCGTCTTGCCATCGACATCGGGGGAACCTTCACCGACGTGGTGCTGGACCGCGACGGCGCGCGTACGACCACCAAGGTTCTGACGACCCCGGACCGTCCGGCGGCCGGCTTTATGGCCGGGGTCGAGGCGGTGCTCGCGGAGAGCGGCGTCCGGCCGGAGGTCGTCGATCTGGTGCTTCATGGGACGACCCTGGCGACCAATGCGCTGATCGAACGCAAGGGTGCCAGGACCGCCCTCATCACCACCGCGGGGCATCGCGACACCCTGGAGATGGCCTTCGAGAACCGCTTCGATCAATACGATATTCAGGCGGATCGACGGCCGCTGCTGGTCGGGCGCGACCTGCGGCTGCCCGTGACCGAGCGTGTGAACTTTCGCGGTGAGGTGCTGACGCCCCTCGACGAAGACTCGGTACGACAGGTGATCCCGGTCCTCGAAGCGGCGGGGATTGAGAGCGTCGCCATCGGCCTCCTGCACGCCTATGCAAACCCGGCCCACGAGCGACGCATTGCCGCGATGCTGACCGAGGCCCTGCCGCATCTCTCGGTCTCGATGTCCTCCGAGGTCTGCCCCGAGATCCGGGAGTACGAGCGGCAGTCGACC
>JANQKE010000172.1 GCA_028281265.1 Alphaproteobacteria bacterium
CGGATGCGTCGACGCTCAACGCCTGGATCCTCGCGGTCGGCGCACACCGCGACAGGGTTGCCTTCGCCCGGCTGTTCAGCCATTTCGCCCCCAGGGTGAAGGCCTATCTCATGCGGCTGGGCAGCGACGCGGCCGAGGCCGAGGAAGTCGCCCAGGATGTGATGGTGACCCTGTGGCGCCGATCGGAAACGTTCGATCCGGGTCAGGCCAATGCCAGCACCTGGGTGTTCACCATCGCGCGCAACCGCCGGATCGATCTGCTGCGCCGGGAACGCCGGCCCGCCCTCGACCCCGACGATCCGGCCTTGGTGCCGGAAGGCGAAGCGCAGGCCGACACCAGCGTCATCGCCACACAGGCGGCCGATCGGGTCCGCGATGCCATCGCCCGGTTGCCCGATGGGCAGCGCAGCCTTTTGATGATGGCGTATTACGACGATCTGGCGCACAGCGCGATCGCCGAACGGACGGATATCCCCTTAGGTACGGTGAAATCTCGACTGCGTCTCGCGGTGGCGCGGTTGCGGAAGGAATTGAAGGATCTTTGACGATGGCTACCGTTGTCCCCCCTGCGGTCCGTCGCCCCACTCATCATCCCGATGAGGCGCTGCTGTTCGACTATGCCACCGGCCGGACGTCCGAGGCGGAGAGTCTGATCGTGGCGACACATCTCACCCTGTGCCCGGAATGCCGGCACAAGGTGGCGGAGTTCGAGGCGATCGGCGGCGCCATCGTCGACGACATCACCCCGGTGGCGATGGCCGACAACGCCTTTGCGGCCGTGCTGTCCGAAATCGGATCGGACGCGGCGGTGAATCGCGCAACCGCGATCCCGACCACCGCCACGCCGGTGTCGCGCGATGCCGTGCCCGTCGGCGGATCGAGCATGCTGCCTCGGCCGATCCTGACCTATCTCGACAATCCCCGGACCCTGACCTGGAACAGCGTCGTTCGCGGACTGGAGGAAGTGTCCCTGCCGATCGACTGCGCGACGGTGAAGCTGTTGCGGATCAGGGCGGGCATGGCCATGCCGCAGCACACGCATGGCGGTACCGAGATGACCATGGTGCTGGCCGGCGGTTTCACCGACGAGACGGGTCACTATCAGCGCGGCGATGTCGCAGCCACGGACGCCGCGGTCGATCACCGGCCGGTTGCCGACGCCGGTGAGGATTGCGTGTGCCTGATCGTGACGGACGCCCCCTTGCGGCTGACCGGTCCGATCGGCCGGCTCTTGAACCCGTTCGTGAAGTTCTGATCGGGTGCCCGCAGCGGCCCGGTGCAATCTCCGGCGATACGTGTGCGACCCGGTCAAGGCCGTCGGGAGAGGACGTAGAACCGGGTCGACAGCGCGAGGACCGATACCACGCTGGCCAAGGCGATGCCCTGGTAAATGCCGACCACGCCATGACCGAGGGTGTGGGCGAACAGCCAGGCCGACGGGATCATCACCAGATAGTAGCTGCCGAAATGCAACGCCGTCGGCACCCAGGTGTCGCCGCGGCCTCGGCAGGCATGGTTCATCACCGACTGGCCGCCGTCGAACACCAGCAACAATGCAGCCCACGGCATCACCGGCAAGGCCGCGGCGATGATCACCGGATCGTCGGTGAAGATGCGCAGCAGCGGCGCGGGCTCCAACACGTAGAGCGCCGAAAAGCCGCCGACCAGCAGAACGGCCAAGCCCAGGCCGGACCAGCCCGCCAAGGTGACGTCCCGGTTGCGGCCCTGCCCCCAGGCGGTGCCGACCCGGACTTGCGTCGCCGTCGCGATCGCAAAGGCGATCATGAAGGTCAGGGCGATGAACTGAAACGCCACCCCGTGGGCGGCCAGAGCCAGGGGTCCGAGCAACCCGACCATCAGGGTCAGGATCGAAAAGGACGACGCCTCGAGCCCGTAGCTGGCCCCGGAAGCGTAGCCGATCTGCCGCTGTTCGGCCGCGGTCCGCCACGGAGCGCGGATCGGCCGCCGGACACCATAGGCGGCATGCCTGGGGTGCAGGAGAACGTACAGCGTCATCGCTACGGCCAGCAGGCTCGCATTGACGACGGTGGCGATCGCCACCCCTTCAGCCCCCAAGGCCGGGAACCCGAACAGTCCGAAGGCCAGGACCGGATTGAGGAGCAGATTGCTCAGATTCGCCAACAGCATCGCGACCATGCCCGGCAGCGGCCGATGCAGCGCCTCCAGGATCATCTGATTGGTCAGAAACAAGGCGAACGGGATCAGCGACCAGGCCAGCAGCCGGGTCACCTCCGCCGCGCCGGTCGCCAGTTCCCGGGTCTGTCCGGTCGCCAGGAAGAACGGCTCGCCAAACTGCAGCAGGACCCCCAGCACGACGCCGACCACGATGCCGTACAGCAGGCCGCGTTGCCAGATCGCTCCGATTGCGGAACGATCACCGGCACCGTTGGCTTTGGCGACCAGTACCGAGCCGCCGAGCAGCAGCCCGACCAGCATGGCGATAAGCCCGTCGAACGGGGTCGTGCCCAGGATGAAGCGCGCCAACTCATCCTCGCTCACCCGCCCGAGCACGAGAACGTCGACGGCCGTCAACCCGAGAATCCCCAGACGCGCCACGATCACCGGCCCGGCCAACCGGGCGGTGGCAACGGTATGGGCGCGAAGGTCGCGCCACAGCGGTGACGGGGCCGTGCTGTCGATCATCGTTCGGGCGCTGGAGACGGGCTCCTTCCTTCTTCGCGCATCGGTGATCGGCGCAACAGGGTTGGCCCGGGCATATCTGCTGAGCGATGCTGGGGCTTGCCGACACCCGCTCTGCGGGCGCTTGCCGTACTCACCCCGGTCCGAACCGCAGCGCGACCTGGAGCATCCTGCGTCCGAACGGATGCAGATAAGAGGCTCTCGCTCTTTGAAGTCGATCACCTTATCGACGTTCAGATGGATCCATCTGAATGCAGGTGAGTTGATCTAGAGCGTTTTCAGGGATTTCCGAGCCGATCTGCCGAGGGGGATGGGCGCTGATGCCAGGAGCGAGGAGGAAGGACATGCCGGGGCCTATTCGACGACGAGCGACGCCGCAGCAGGGCCCATCCGCCCGGCCCTTCGGGTTGGCGTGT
>JANQKE010000189.1 GCA_028281265.1 Alphaproteobacteria bacterium
CCGGCTGGACCGCCGCCATCTTGGCGGCCGGCTGCTGGGCGTGATCCGGGCCGGCTGGAAGCCGGCGGTCCAGCCGGCAAGGATGCCGGCGCTCCGAAACAGGGCGGCCCGAGGACCGGTCCTTGTTTCGGGCCGTTGGTATAACCGCTCCTTATCTATATCTATTGGAAATCGGGTATTGCCATCGCGTCCGCGATACTCGGTCTCCAGGGAGGTCGATTGTGTACCGGATCGCAGTCTTGCTTCTCTTGGTGAACGGACTCGTCGCAACCGGACTCTTGTCGTTCGGTTCGGGCCGTGCAGCCGTTCCGGCCGAGGGCGTGTTCGTGGTCGAGCGGGCGTGTCCGGCCGAGCAGTCGTTCCGCCGCGGTACCAATCCGGGCGCGGTGATGGTCGCGCCCGGGCAGCGCTTGGTCGTGTTTCAAGCCAACCGGGCCGAGGCCTCGCATTATCGGGTACGGGTTCCTTCGGCCATGCCGGTCGAGCGCTGGCTCGCCAAGGACTGCGGCCGTCTGGTGCGTGCCGGGGCCGAACCGAACACCGGGCCGACGGTCTCCGCCGGTTCCCGCCACGTCTTGGCGGTGAATTGGCAGAACGCGTTCTGCCAGACGCGGCCGCAGGTGGCCGAATGTGGTATGCGAAAACCGCTGCCGGCCTACGCCACCGGGTTTTCCCTGCACGGCCTCTGGCCGCAGCCGCGCGACAATGCTTATTGCGGCGTCGACGGTGTGTTTGAGCGGTGGAGTAGGACCGGCGCGTGGCACCGCTTGCCGCCGGTCGGTTTGGGCGATGCGCTTGGGGCGGCGCTGGCCGCCGTGATGCCTGGCGTCCGATCCCACCTCGACCGGCACCAATGGGTCAAGCACGGCACCTGTTTCGGCACCGGCCAAGGCTCGTATTTCCGGGCATCGGTCGCGCTGATCGCCCAGCTCAACGCTTCGCCGGTGCGCGCCCTGTTCGCGGCCGGCATCGGTGGGCGTTTGACGTTGGCCGAGATCAGGCAGGCCTTCGATGCCGCCTTCGGACCGGGCGCCGGCCAACGTGTCGACGTCCAGTGCGATCGCTCCAGCCCACCGCTGATCGACGAATTGTACATCCATCTGGCGGGCAGGATCGACACCACCCCTGATCTCGGTGCTCTGATCCGAGCGGCACCACCGGTCCGGTCGGATTGCGCCGGGGGACGGATCGACGCATACGGGGTCTGATTTCTCCACACTGCGCGTGAAGGGGAAGCCCCGGAGGGCCGGCATGGGGACCGGCACTCCGGGGGTGTCGTCAAACCGGCGCCTGCGGACGACGGCTCACTCGGCCGGCACCAGGGCGACCGCCTCCGGAGGGGGTCCGTCGGCCGCCACGACCGGCTGGCGGGCCCGACGTCGGCGGTTGAACGCGCCGATGGCAAAGCGTTTCCAGACGACGAAGATCGACGGGATGACGAACAGGGTAAGCAGTGTGGCGGTCGCCATGCCGCCGACCATCGGGGCGGCGATGCGACGCATGATTTCCGAACCGGCGCCGTCACCGGTCATGATCGGCAGCAGACCGGCAAAGATGGTCGCCACGGTCATAACCTTGGGGCGCAGGCGCAGCAAGGCGCCCTCGAACACCGCATCGTCGATGTCGGCGTGGGACAGGTCGCGGTCCTCGACTTCGGCCCGCTCCTCCCGCTTGCGCCACGCCAGGTTGAGGTATACCAGCATGACGATCGCGGTTTCCACCGCGACCCCGGCCAGCGCGATGAAACCGACCAGTACGGCCACCGACACGTCGAAATCGAGCCACCAGAGCAGCCAGACGCCGCCCGCCAACGCCACCGGGAGCGAGCCCAGGATGATGAGCACCTCTTCGACCCGGTTGAAGGCGAGGAACAGCATGAGCGTGATCACGAGCAGGGTGGCCGGGGCAATCAGCATCAACCGCTGTTCGACCCGCTGCAGATATTCGTACTGCCCGGACCACGCGATGGAATAGCCGGGCGGCAGGTCCACCGTCTGTGCCACCACCCGCTGGGCTTCCGTCACGTAGCTGCCGATATCGCGTCCGGCGATGTCGATGAAGACCCAGCCGTTGCGCCGGGCGTTTTCGCTGCGGATCATGCCCGGCCCGTCGACGATCCGCACCGCTGCCACGGCGCCCAAAGGGATATGGGCGCCGCCCGGCGTGACGATGGGCAGATCGCGCAGCCGCTCCGGGCTGTCCCGCCAGTCGCGCGGATAGCGCAGGTTGATCGGGAAGCGTTGCAGGCCTTCCACGCTCTCCGAGACATTCATGCCGCCGATGGCGGTTTGCACCACGTCCTGGATGTCGGAGACGCTCATCATGTAACGGGCGGCTGCGGCACGGTCCACATCGATCTCGATGTAGCGGCCGCCGACCGGCCGTTCGGCGTAAGCGGACGCCGTGCCGTCGATGTCCTGCACCGCCCGCTCCACGTCGATCGCGATCTGCTCGATCACGGCCAGGTCCTCACCCGCCACCTTGACGCCGACGGGGGTCTTGACGCCCGTGGCCAGCATGTCGATGCGGTTCTTGATCGGCATGATCCAGACATTGGTCACGCCCGGGACTTGCACGATCCGGTCCAGTTCCGCCTTGATGCCGTCGATGGTCATGCCCGGCCGCCAGTCCGCCCGCGGTTTCAAGCGGATCGTGGTCTCGACCATGGTCAGCGGTGCCGGGTCGGTGGCGGTCTCGG
>JANQKE010000040.1 GCA_028281265.1 Alphaproteobacteria bacterium
TGCGTCCTAACGGACGCAGATAAGATGCTCTAAATCTTTGAAATAGATCAACTTATCTGCGTTCAGATGAGTCCATCTGAACGCAGGTTGATCTAGATCTGGTTGCGGATGTGCGGCGCGCGGGCGTAGACCGAGACCATGGCCAGGATCAAAAGCCCGAAGACGGTCTGCTGCGCGGCGAAGGTCAGACCCATCCCGACCAGGAACGAGGTCAGGACCTGCAGCACCAGCACCCCGATGACGGTCGCCGTGTAGCCGCCGGCGCCGCCGAGCAGCGACGTGCCGCCGACCACCACCGCCGCGACGGTCGAGAACAGGTACGGATCGCCGACACCGACGAAGCCGCCGCCCGAAAAGCCGAGCAGCAGCATGCCGGTCAGCGCCGCGGTGAAACCGGAAATGGTGTAGGTCGTCGTCCAGACCCGGAATTCGGAGATCGACAGCCGTGCTGCCGCCGTGCGGTTGCCGCCGACCGCATAGACCGCGCGGCCGCTGCGGGTGCGGTTGATCCAGAAAACCATGCCCGCGGCGATCACCGCCCAGATCAGAACGACGGGGGGTACGGCGACGCCGAAGACCGTGCCGTTGATCGACGAGACGGCGGCGAACCAGTCCGGCACCTGACTGAACACCGTGCCCGAATAGCGCGAGCCGACGGTCGTGAAGATCTGCGCCGCGCCGACCAGGGAAAAGCCCACGCCGAGCGTCAGGATCAGCGCCTGGCCCTGGAGCCGGTAGCTCAGCAGACCGTTGAGAAAGCCGATGGCGACGCCCATCGCCGCGATGATCGCAATGGCCAGCGCCGGCGGAACGTCGGTGCCGAACAGATAGGCCAGCAGGATGTTCGAAGCGCCGATCACGAACGGGATCGACAGGTCGAGCCCCCCCACCAGCGAGACCATGGTCTGACCCAGCGCCGCGATGCCCAGGAACGCCGCCAGCAGCAGGATCGACCGGGCATTGTTGGCCGAGGCGAAGCCTTCGACCATCACCGAGGCCACCACGACCAGCAGCACCAACAGCAGCACGCCGATGGCGATGCCCTTGGTGTCCGGCGGCATCCGGCGGCTCAGCGCGGAGATCGATGACGCCATCGGGATCATGCCGTTGTCCTCATCCAGGGTCAGGCCGGCCGCGCCGCGCCGCGGCTCCGGGCGGTCGTCGCCAGGCTGAGCAGCAGCGAGCCGACCAGGATCAGCCCGTAGCAGAGCTGCGTCATGAAGCCTGAGACGTTGCCGAAGTTGAACGACGACAGCACGACGAAGACCAGGTACATCGCCACCGCCCCCAGCACCGAACCGGTGATGCCGCCGCGCCCGCCGGCCAGCGAGGTGCCGCCCAGGACCAGCGCGGTCACCGCCTGGAGCGTCAGCGTATCGCCGATCAGCGGGTTGCCCGAGCCGATCTGCCCCGTCAGGCACACCGCGGCGAGCCCGGCGAACACGCCGGCCGCCAGATGGGCGGCCATGCGGGCGCCGACGATGTCGACACCGGAGGCGTAGGCGGTGCGCTCGTCCGCACCCATCAGCCGGATATGCTGAAAGATCGGGCTGCGCCGGAACAGGAACCACAGCAGGAAGGACCCGACCAGAATGTACAGCACCGGCCCTCTCAGCTCCGTCCCCCAGCCCCAGTCGGCGAGCCAGTCGGGCGCGAAGCCGCCCGGGCGCGGCAGGATGACGAGGTTGATGCCCGACAGGATCATGTAGCCCGCGAGCGAGGCGATGATGGGCGAGATGCGCACATAGAGGATCAGGCAGGCGAGGACGAGCTGCCACAGGCACGCCATCAGGATCGCGTAGCCGAACACGGCGACGGGCGACGCCAGGCCCATCGCCGGCAGCCAGACCACGATGGTGACGTTGACGAAGCCGACCAGCGGCCCGATCGACAGATCGACGCCGCCGCGCCCGGCGATGGCGATCGGCGTGATGGCGACCGCCGACAGGATCAGCGGTGCCGCCACCAGGACCGCGCCGGCCAGGCCGACATAGGTAAAGGTCTGGGGCGAGCGGATCAGCGCGAGCACGAGCAGGATGACCGTCAGGACCAGCGGGACGGCAAGCGGCCCCAATCGTCGCGCAACCCGGCCGAGCATCAGGCGACCCCCTCCCGCACGGGCACACCCGGTGGCACCAGGTCTTCGTCGAAATCCACATGGCCGGTCCGGCCGAACATAGCCGCGAGCAGATGGTCCTCGTCGATCTCGGCCTCGTCGAACGAGGCGAAGATCGTCTTGCCGACGAAGACATCCGCCCGGTCGGCGAAATGAAAGAACTCCTCGATCTCCGAGGACAGGTAGATCACCGCGCCGCCGTTCGATGCGAAGTCGCGGAGCTGGGTGTAGAGGTCCTGCTTGGTGCCGATATCGACGCCGCGCGCGGGATCGTTGAGGAGGATCACCTTCGGGTTCAGCGCAAAGGCACGGGCGATGAGCACCTTCTGCTGGTTGCCGCCCGACAGCGTCGTGATCCTGTCGTTCGCAGCACCGAACTTGATGCCGAGCCGCCGCTTCTCGCGGTCGAAGGCCTTAAGAAGCGCCGGGCGGTCGATCAGCCCGCCCCGCCCGGACAACCCGGCGTAAAGGGCGAGGCCGAAATTCTCCAGGATCGAAAGATTGGGGAACAACCCCTCCCGTTTGCGGTCGCCGGAGACGTAAGTGATCCCCGCCCGGTCGGCGTCGCAGAGGCGGGACACCGTCTGGGCTTCGGTCGATGCGCTCCAGACCCGCACCTCCCCGGCCCAGGGCGGCGAGATGCCGGCGAGCGCGCGGATGAAATCGGTCTGCCCGGCGCCGTCCAGCCCCGCGAGCCCGACGATCTCGCCAGGAAAGACCTTGAAATCGATCGGAGCGGCGTCGGCTGCGAGCTTGAGGCCCCGGGCCTCGATGGCCGGCCTCTGCGCGGTGGAGACGACACGGTTCTCGCGCTTGCCGCGCGCCGAGTGGCCCGTGGTCGCCGCCAGCAGCCCGAGCAGCTTCTCTTCGGTCACGTCGGCTCTGTCGAGGCGGCCGACCGTCACCCCGTCGCGCAGCACGGTGGCACCGTCGGCGATCCTGACAAGCTCGGCGATGCGGTGGGTGACCAGCAGCACGCAAGTGCCGGCCTGCTTCAGAGCCAGCATCTCCTTGTGCAGACGGTTGGTCGCTTCGAGGTCGAGCGCGGCGGAGCTTTCGTCGACGATCAGAAGCCTCGGCTTGCGCAAGAGCGCCCGGGCGATGACGATCCATTGCTTGACGTTGAGCGGCATCGTGCCGGCCGCGGCATCTGGATCGATCCTTTCGAGCGTGAGGCGCTCCAGGGTCTCGGCGGCGATCCGCCGCTTCTCGGCGGTGGGCAGGGTGCGGCGCCAGAGGGTGTCGGTGCCGGCGTAGACGTTCTCCCAGACCGGCAGGTCTTCGGCGAGAAGGACTTCCTGATAGATCGTGGCGATGCCGTGCCCCAGGGCGTCGGCGGGACTGCGCGGCCGGGTGCCGAGAACGTCGATCGCACCGCCATCGGCCTGAACGATGCCGGAGATGATCTTGGCGAGCGTGCTCTTGCCGCTGCCGTTCTCTCCGACGATGGCGTGGATCTCGCCGGCATCCGCGTTCAGCGACGCATCGCGCAACGCCTTGGTCTCGCCGAAGGCCTTGCGGACGCCGGTCAGTTCAACGGCGGGCATCGCCCCGTCACCCATTCCATTTGCGGGGTCGCACACCGTGCCCGCGTCCCCACGGACGGGGCACGGGGCACCGGTCTCGAACCTATTGGCCGGGGGTCCACTCCAGCGGATTGACCGGGTTCAGGAAGTAGTGCGCCGCCAGGGAGTCGGGGAACCAGATGTCGATGCCGGGCTGAATGTACTCGGTCGAATCGATCGAGCAATCGTCCGGCAGGCTGGCCACGTAGTCGGCCGCCTCGACCCGGTAGACGGGGCGAAGGATCGACTGCACCTTGGGACCCTGACCCTGGAGCGTGCGAATGATGGCGTTGAAGCCCAGCTCCATCTCGTCGCCCGGGGGCCAGATCTGGAACGCATGGCTGATCCAGTCGGGGTTCTGCCTGAGATAGCAGGCCGCACCGGCCGAACCGGCCAGCGAGATGGGCATCACATCGCGCCCGGACTGCAGCACGGCCCGCAGGATGCCGGTCTCCTGCGATCCCTGGGCGATGATGCCGTCGATCCGGGCCGGGTTGGTCGCCAGGAACGTCTGCACCTCGGTCTGCGCCACCTGGTCGGTCCAGTTGCCCCATACCTGGCCGACGAGATCGGCCCCCTCGAACGCCTCGATGGCGCGCCGGGCGCCGACGTCGAAGCTCTCCGAAGACGCAGCACCGGCGATGCCAGAGACCAGCAGGAAGTTCCCTTCCCCACCGACTTCCTCGATGAGGGCGCGGGCGATCTCGTAGCCGCCCTGGGCGTAGTTGGACGACGCGTTCAGCGCGTTGTCCGAGGTCAGATAGCCGGAGAAGGAGAACACCACCACGCCGTGGCTGTAGGCGTAGTCCACCGCCCGGTTGAGGGCGACCGGATTGGAGCAGCACACGACGATCGCATCGACGCCCTGATCGACGAGCTGACGGATCTGCTGGATCTGGCGGCTGTCGTCGAGATCCGACTGGGTGACGATGACCTCGTCGACCAGACCCGCATCGCGATAGACGGGGAGAAGCTCGTCCACCAGTCGGCTGAGCGCTTCGGCGCGCCAGGTGTTGCCGGCATAGGAGCTGGCATAGCCGATCGTCCAAGGCGGCTCGGAGCGCGGGGTCCATTCGCGATAGGCCGAAGGGCCGATCGGCTGGCCGTCGTCCACCCCCTCATAGGCGGCCGCGATAGAGGCCGGTAGTTCGTCGAGCCCTTGCGCCGATGCGCCCGCAACGGATGCAGCCAGCACAGCGATACTGGCTGTTGCGATCAGACTTCTGCGCACGTTCTGTCCTCCCTCGGTCGTGGCGACGGACGTCGCCTTGGCACTTGGCTGCCATTGGCGACAAGCATGAGGGAAAGCGTGGACGGGCAGGAACATCCCATGGCGGTATCGGAGCTATAGCTTCTGCCTATGCCTTGCGGAGCGTTCGATCGAAGCGCCGCCGGAACGGATCGGGCATGCCGGCACCCGGATATCCGCGCGGTCGCCAACACCGCACCGATACGATGCCGAACCCAAGGCCTCTTGCTGCGCCGGGGCCGGCCGTTCGCCAGGCCGGAAGGCCGCGGCAAGGCGGCCTTCCGGAGCGTCTCCGCCGGACGGTCGCGATCCGGATGGCATCCCCGACCCCGGCAGGATCGTCGATCCGCCGGGCCGGCGCCGCTCACGCTTCCCGCAGATCCGCCGGCAGCAAGGCCTCCGGCACGTTCTGGTAGCAGACCGGCCGCAGCCAGCGGCGGATCGCCAGGGTACCGACGGAGGTCGCACCGAAATTGGTCGTAGCGGGGTAAGGCCCGCCATGCACCATGGCATCGGCGACCTCCACGCCCGTCGGGAACCCGTTCACCAGGATCCGCCCGGCCTTGCGCTCCAGCACCGGCAGCAGCGATGCGGCGGCCTCGCCGTCGGCATCGTCGAGATGCAGCGTGCAGGTGAGCTGGCCGTGCAGGCCCTCGGCGATGGTCCGCATCTCCGCCGCACTGCCCGCGCGGACCACGATGCCGAGCGGGCCGAACACCTCTTCCGCCAGGGCGGGATTGGCCAGCCAGTCCGCCCCGGACACGGTGAACAGGTCCGCCGTCGCGGTGCGGGCGGCGGCCGTCGAGGTGACCTGGGCCTGCACCCCGGCGATGCCCGCCACCCGGTCGCGGCCGCGCCGATACGCCGCCGCAATGCCGTCGGTCAGCATGACCTGCCCGGCCACCGCGGCCAATGCGGTGGCGGCGGCCTGTACGAACCCGTCGACCCCCGGTTCGTCGATCACCACGGCGATGCCGGGATTGGTGCAGAACTGGCCGGCGCCCAGCGTCAGAGACCCGGCCCAGCCGGCCGCGATGTCCCCGCCGCGCGCCGCCAGCGCACCCGGCAGCAGGAACATCGGGTTGATGCTGCCCAACTCCCCGAAGAAGGGGATCGGTTCGGCCCGACCGGCGCACAGGTCGAACAGCGCCCGCCCACCGGCCAGGGACCCGGTGAAGCCGACCGCCCGGATCAGCGGATGGGTTACCAACGCGGACCCGACCGCCCGGTCGCCGCCCTGGACCAGGGAGAACACGCCGTCCGGCATGCCGGTCGCCGTCGCTGCCGCCCGGATCGCCTGGGCCACGATGTCACTGGTGCCCGGATGCGCCTCATGGCCCTTCACCACCACCGGGCAGCCGGCGGCCAGGGCCGAGGCGGTGTCCCCACCGGCGACGGAGAATGCCAGCGGGAAGTTCGAGGCGCCGAACACCGCGACCGGCCCCACCGGCCGCTGCACCAGCCGCAGATCGGGGCGCGGCAGGGGCTTGCGGCCCGGCAGGGCGGTGTCGTGCCGGCGGTCCAGGTAGTCGCCCGCCCGGATATGCTTTGCGAACAAACGCAACTGACCGGTCGTGCGGCCGCGCTCGCCCTCCAGGCGGGCCGCCGGCAGGCCGGTTTCGTCCTGCGCGGTCGCGGTGATGTCGGCACCCCGCTCGTCGATCTCATCGGCGATGCGGTCAAGGAACGCCGCGCGCGCGTCCCGCCTGGTCGTCGCATAGGCCGGGAACGCCGCTTCCGCCGCCTGGCAGGCGGCGTCGATCAGGGCGGCGTCGCCCTTGGGGAAGGTGCTGGGCCGACCGCTGACCGGTGTCGACGGGAAGGTGTCGGCGCCGGCAACCCAGTCCCCGGCGATCAAGTGCTTGCGTAACAACATGCCCGTTCTCCTTACAATAACCGGCGCTTGGCCAGGTTGCGCATGAGTGCGGCGGTGCCGAAGGTCCATTCCGGCGCTTCGGTCGCCAGCCGCACGGTGTTGACCAGGGCGCCGAGCTGGTCCGCCCGGATGGTGACCACGTCGCCCAGATGGTGGGTGAACCCCTGGCCGGGCGCATCGCGATCTTCGGTCGGGGCGAACATGGTGCCGAGATAGAGCATGAACCCGTCGGGATACTGGTGATGCCGGCCGCGCGTCTGGCTGACCAGATCGGCGGGGTCGCGGCTGATCTCCGTCATGGAGGAGCGGCCGTTCAGCACGAAGCCGTCCGGCCCGTCGACCCGCAAGGTCACGGTCATGCCGCGTACGTCGTCCAGCCCGAAGCGATCGTCGAACAGGCGGATGAACGGCCCGATCGCCGCCGCCGCATTGTTGTCTTTGGCCTTGCCCAGCAGCAGGGCCGACCGGCCTTCGACGTCGCGCAGATTGACGTCGTTGCCCAGCGTGGCGCCGATGACGCGCCCGGTGCTGCCGACCGCCAGCACCACTTCCGGTTCCGGGTTGTTCCAGCGGGAAGCCGGATGCAGCCCGACATCCGCCCCCCAGCCCACCGCCGATAGCGGCTGTGCTTTGGTGAACACCTCGGCGTCCGGGCCGATGCCCACCTCCAGATATTGCGACCACAGGCCTTCCTGCTGCAGCATCGCCTTGAGGCGGGCGGCATCGTCCGATCCCGGCCTCAGATCGCGCAGGCTTCTGTCGAACAGGGCCGAGACGCGGCTGCGCACCGCGTCCGCCTGGGCCGGGTCGCCGCCGGCACCTTCCTCGATCACCCGTTCGATCATCGATCGGGCGAAGGTGACGCCACAGGCCTTCACCGCCTGCAGGTCACACGGCGCCAGCAGCCGCGTGACCTCCCCCAGGGCTCCGTAGCCGGCCGTCGCGATCTCGGCCAGCGGGCCGATCTCCACACCGTCGATCCTGGCGACGAAACCGGGGACGTCGTCCTGCTCCAGCAGGTCCCGCATGGTCGGAGCCCGGGGCGTGGTGATGTCGAACAGCCGGTCGCCGCGCACCGCGACGAGGGCGGGGCCGATGCCGGCGCGCCAGACGCGACCGACGAAACAGCCTTCGGAGGGGAGATCGATCATCGGATCAGCTCTCGGTGTGTTGCATCAGATTTTTGTTTGCGGAGTTCTGTGGCTCATCGGAAACCCCATCACAGATCTGGGGCCGCCGTGCGCCGGCGGATCGTGGTGAAGGCGCGGTCGATATCCGGGTTCAGGTCCAGCCCCAGGCCGGGTCCGGGGGGCACGGTGATCATGCCGTCGGTCACCGGCGGCAGGGCGGTGACCAGATCGGCGTACCAGCCGCGCAGGAAGGCGCGCACGCTTTCCTGAACCAGGGCGTTCGGCGCGTTCAGCGACAGATGGGTGGAGGCGGCCAGCACCACCGGCCCGGTGCAGTCATGCGGTGCGATCGGCAGGTGCCAGGCTTCGGCCATGGCGGCGATCTTGCGCGCTTCCGACAGCCCGCCGCACCAGCTTACATCGACGATCACCACCCCGGCGGCATCAGTCTGCAGCAGGTCCCGGAACGCGCCCAGGCCACCCAGGGTTTCCGATGCCGCGACCGGGGCCGGCGACGCGGCGGCATAGCGCGCCAGGCTGGCCAGGCTGTCCATGCGGATCGGGTCCTCGTGCCAGGCGGTGCCGAACGGCGCCAGGGCGCGGGCAATGTCGATCGCCGGCAGAAGCTGCCAGAGCGAGTGGAACTCCACCATGATGTCCATGCGGTCGCCCACCGCCGCCCGGATCTTCTCGAACGGCTGCAGCGCCGCCTTCAGATCGGCGGCACCGATCGCCCGCCCGCCGGTCTTCTCCGCCGCCGCGTCGAACGGCCAGATCTTCATGCCCGTGATGCCGTCTTCCAGCAGCGACAGCGCCAACTCGTCGGCGCGGGTGAGGAAGGCCGTCAGATCGTCCAGGTCCTGGCCGGCGCCGATGGCGTAGTTGGCCACCACCTGCCCGGCGGCGTCCTTGATGTATCCGGGGCCGGCACAGGTGTTGTAGGTGCGGATCTCCCGCCGGGTGAACCCGCCCAGCAATTGCGCCACCGGCTGGCCGGTCGCCTTGCCGAACAGGTCCCACAGCGCGATGTCGAAGGCGGAATTGGCGCGCATCTCCACACCGGTGGACCGGAAGCCCAGATAGCCGGTCAGCGCCCGCGCCAACCCGTCGATCCGCAACGGATCCCGGCCGATCACCCGGGGGGCCACCGCGTCATGGATCTGCGCCTCGACGGCCGACGCCCCGAAGAAGGTCTCGCCCAGCCCGGTCAGACCCTGGTCGGTCTCGACCCGCAACCAGATCAGGTTGGGCCGTTCGGCGATGCGGATGGTCTCCAGCGCGGTGATCTTCATGCCGGTCGCGGCTCCCGGGGTGCTGCGAAGAACAGATACAGGCCCGCAGCGACGATGACCGCACCGCCCAGCAGCGTGACGCCACCCGGCACGTCGCCGAACATCAGCCAGCCGAACAGGATCGCCCAGGGCAGCAGCGTGTAGTGCAGCGGCGACACCAGGGCGGCATCCGCCAGCTTCAGCGCCCGGGTCACGCAGACATGCGCCAGCATGGCGACGACGCCGAGCATGCCGAGCAGCGCCAGATCGGTGCCGGTCGGCGGCCTCCAGTCGAAGACCGACAGGACCAGCCCGGCCAGCCCGGCGCCCAGCGTTTGCCAGAACACCAAGGTGACGTCCGGCGTGCCGCGTAGGAAGCGGGCGGTCAGGATCATCAGGGCGAAGCAGACGGTGCCGACCACCGCCACGGCGGTGGCCCAGGGTGCGCCCGCGCCGGTGGGGCCGAGCACGATCAGAACGCCGCCGAAACCGACCATGATCGCCACCCAGCACGGCCAGCTCAGCCGTTCGCGCAGCAGAACCGGCGCCAGCAGGGCGACGCAGATGGGGGCGGCCATCCAGAAGGTCATAACGTCGGCGAGCGCCAGGAACTGGACGGCCCAATAGAAGCAGAACACCTCGGCGGTGGAGAACACCACCCGCAGGGTCTGCAAGCCGGGCCGGGCCACCCCGGTCAGGCGCGGCAGCCCCAGGCGCCAAAGCAAGGGCAGCAGCACCAGCATGGCGGCCGCACTACGGATCAGCAGGACCTGGCCGACCGAATAGGTGGCCACCATCAGCTTGCCGATCGCGTCGTTCAGCGCGAACAGGAACATCCCCGCCAGCATCAGGGCAAATCCGAGCCTGACCGGCGAGAGACCGCCCGGCACCGACCGTGAGGAAATGTCGTTCATGGCGGCGGGAGCGGCGGAAGGGGACGACGACGGAGGGGGGATCGAAAGAGGGAGGGACGCGGGCGCCCCGCCCTTCGGGCTTCGCCCCGGAGTCTCGATCTCGAGCGGATACGCCGTCGCGATCCCGGCAGGGTCGTTCCGGATCCGCTCCGGACCATCCCGTGGTTCGAGCGGCTCGCTCGAACCACGGAAAGGCGATCGATTCCGAGACGTCGGAGCCGCCCGCCCGCGCCGTTTCCGGCGCGGGGTCGCTCTAGATCGACCCTGCGTTCAGATGGCCTCATCTGAACGCAGGTAAGGTGATCGACTGCAAAGAGGCAGAGCCTCTTATCTGCGTCCGTTAGGACGCAGGATGCTCTAGTTCGACCGCAGTTCGGCAAGCGCGGTGCGGATGCCCTCGACCACGTCCTCGCCGATGGTTTCGGCGTGGCGGTCGTAGACGGCGGCGACCGCCTCGCGGATCCGCTCCAGCTCCGCGGTCTCCAGCTCGTTGAAGTTCATGCCTTCCGCCTGAATGGCCGTCAGCGAATCACCGGACAGCGCCCGGCTGACCGCACGCTGCACATCCCGGCCGATCACCGCGCAGTCGAACAGGATCTGCTGCTCCTGCTCGGAATAGGTGCCGAAGATCGGCCCGGAGAACAGCACCATGAACGGCGTGTAGGCATGGCGCGTCGCCGAGACGTAGTCCTGCACCTGGTAGAACTGCGAGGTGTGGATCGTCACGAAGGGGTTTTCCTGGGCGTCGATGGTACCGGTTTCCAGGGCGGTGAACACCTCGCCGAAGGCCATCGGCAGGGCGTTGGCGCCGAGCGTCTGGAAGGTGTCGAGGAAGATGTTGTTCTGCATGACGCGGACGCGCATGCCGTCGAAATCGTCCAGGCTGGTGACCGGCCGCAGGGAGTTGGTCAGGTTGCGGAACCCATTCTCCCAGTAGGCGAGGTTCACGACCCCGGTCTCCCGCAGGCGGTCGCTGATCATCTGCCCGAACGGGCCGTCCAGGATGGCGTCGGCCTCCTGCGCGTCGGCGAACAGGAAGGGCAGGTCGAACACGCCGAGGGAAGGCTCCAGGCCCACCAGCGGCGAGGTCGAGGTGATCACCATCTCCTGGGTGCCCGACCGCAGCGCCTGGGTGGCCTGCAGATCGTCGCCCAGCGAGGATGACCAGAACGCGTTCAGGGTCCAGGCGCCGCCGGTGCGCTCGGTCATGCACTCGCGCATCGCCGCCACGCCGTCGGCCACCGGGTGGGTCTCGGACACGCCGTTGGACACGGTGATCGTCCGGTTTGAGATCTCGGCCGCCGCCGGCATCGCCACGCCGGCCGCCAGCACGGTCGCCAGCCCGAACTTCGCTAGGGTCTTCATCTCACGTTTCCTCCTTGGTGTGTGTGATTGGGGTCGTCGACATCGTTCCGGGAGCCTCATCTCAGGAAGCCGAGCGGCACCAGGACGATCTGGGGAAACGCGATCAGCAGCGCCAGGACGGCCACCTGCGCCAGGAGGAAGGGCGAAACGCCCGCGATCACCTGGCCCAGCGGCACGCGGGACACGCCGCTGACCACGTTCAGCACGACGCCGACCGGCGGCGTGATCAGGCCGATACAGGTGGTCATGACGAACACGACGCCGAAATAGACCGGATCGATCCCCGCCTCGCGTACCAGCGGCATCAGCACCGGCGACAGGATCAGGATGGTCGGCGCCAGGTCGAGCACCGTGCCGACGACCAGCACCAGCGCCACGATCACCAGCATCAGAAGTTGCGGACGGTCGATCAGCGGCTGGATCAGGTCGCCGATCTCCGCGGGGATGTTGGCCCGGGTGATCAGCCACGAGGTCACCAGCGCCGAGGCGACCAGGAACAGCACCACCGACGTCGTCTTCGCGGCGTTGACGAACACCGCGTAGAGCGCGCTCAGCTTCAGTTCGCGATAGATGACCATGCCGACGAACAGGGCGTAGACGGCGGCGATCACGGCGGCCTCGGTCGGGGTGAACACGCCGAAGCGGATGCCGCCCAGGATGATCACCGGCATCAAGAGCGCCCAGATCGCCCCGATCGACGCCTTCAACCGGACGCTGGCGGGCTGGCGCGGCAGCACCGCGACCTTCTCCTTCCGCGCCACGATCAGCCACATGACGACCAGCCCCATGGCCATCATCAGGCCGGGCACGATGCCGCCCATGAACAGGCCGGTGATCGAGACGTTGGCGGCGACGCCGAAGATGATAAAGGCGATGGAGGGCGGGATCACCGGTGCGATGACGCCACCGGCAGCCATCAGCCCCGCCGCGCGCGGCACGTGGTAGCCGGCCTGGCGCATCATCGGGATCAGGATCGCGGCCAGGGCCGCGGAATCGGCCGCCGCCGAGCCCGACAGGCTGGCCAGGATGACGGCGGCGAAGATCGCCACGATGCCGAGCCCGCCATGGATATGGCCGACGCAGGCGATGGCGAAGTCGACGATCCGCCGGGACAGGCCGCCCGCGTTCATCAGCTCGCCCGCCAGCAGGAAGAACGGGATGGCCAGCAGCGTGAAGGTGTTGGCGCCCGAGATCATCTGCTGGGCGACGATCTGGGTGTTGAAGATGTCCATATAGGCCATCAGCACGATGCCGCAGAACATCAGCGCGAAGGCCACCGGGACGCCGAGCGCCAGGGTGCCGAACAGGGTGATCAGGAAGACGCCGATGATCATCGGGAAAGGTCCTTGGCGTCGGACGCCGGCGCCTCGAACTCCCCGGCGAAATGCGCGATCTCGGCTTCGGTCATCCGGCCGGTGACGATGCGCAGCAGCCGGTAGGCCGCGATCAGCCCGATGCCCAGGGCCGAGAAGTATCCCACCCCGAACACCCAGATCATCGAGATGCCAACGACCGGCGCGGTCACCGAGGCGTTGATCTCATGCTGTAGCCAGGTGCCGTGGAAGAACACGCCGGCGCACAGCAGGATGATCGCGTTGCTCAGCGCCATGCAGATCAGACGGCCGCGCCGGCCGAAGGTCCGCACCAGGGTTTCGACGCCGATGTGACCGTGCTGGGCGAAGGTCAGGACGGCGCCGATGAAGGTCAGCCACACGAAGAAGTACCGCGCCATCTCCTCGGAGAAGTTCAGGCCGGTGTTGAAGACGTAGCGCAGGACCACGTTGCCGAAGACCATGAGGACCATGCCGGCAAGCAGGCAGAACAGCACGAACTCGACGCCGCGCCCGATGAGCGTCGTGACGGACCTCACGGACCGATCCCGGCCGCGAGGGGGGAACAAGCAAGCATCGGTCGTCCTCCCGCGGGCCGCCGGTAGGGTCCGGCGGTCCCGATGCCGGCCGTTCTGCCGGCCGTGTTTAGGTTTGCAATGGCTAGATGACAGCGTATATCAATGTCAATGATAAATCCGAAGAGAGGGTGGCCGCACGGTGCCTGCGATGCCGGATAAATATAGCCATAGCAAGTCGGTAACGCTCAAAGACGTGGCCGCTGCGGCGAATGTCAGCGCTATCACAGCATCCCGCGCCCTGCGCACACCGGAGATCGTCTCCCAGAGCATGCGGGACCGCGTCGCCAAGGCGGTGAAGGAGCTGGGCTACGTACCCAACCCGGCCGCGCGCGCCCTGGCGTCCAGCCGCTCCAACACGATCGGCGCGATCATCCCGTCGGTCGCCAACCTGGTCTTCGGCGAGGTGCTGAGCGGCATGCTCGATGCGGCCGAAGGCACGCCGTTCGAGGTGCAGTTCGTCAACACCCGCTACATCGTCTCCCGCGAGGCCGAGCTTCTGCGCGTGTTCGCCGTGCAGCGGCCGGCCGGCATGATCGTCACCGGCACCAGCCAGACGCCGGAGGCACGCGCGCTCCTCGAACGGATGGGCTGCCCGGTCGTGCAGATCATGGAGGTCGGTCCCGACCCGATCGACATGATGGTCGGGGTGGATCAGGCGGCCGCCGGCGCGGCCGTGGTGCACCATCTGCTGGATCGCGGCTACCGGCGCATCGGCTTCCTCGGCGGGCGCATGGATCCGCGCTCGCAGCGGCGCCTGGCCGGGTACCGCCGGGCGGCGGAGGACGCCGGCATCTATCACCCCAACCGCGTGCTGACCAATTCCGCGCCGACATCGATCGCCATGGGCAGCCGCATGCTGGCCGACTTCCTGGCGCTGGCGCCGGATCTCGACGCGGTGTTCTGCAACAACGGCGATCTGGCGCTGGGCGCGCTGTTCGAATGCCAGCGGCGCGGCATCCGCGTGCCGGCCCAGTTCGGCATCGCCGGGTTCAACGACCTGGACATGGAGGCCGCGGCGGTGCCCGCCATCACCACCGTGCGCACGCACCGCTACGAGATGGGCTGGCGGGCAGTGACCATGCTGATCGCGGCGTCGCGCGGCGCCAACCCCGGGCCGAAGGTCGTCGATCTGGGCTTCGAGGTGAAGGCGCGTCAGAGCACGGCACGCCAGCGGGCCGATCGCGCCGCCCGATACCCGGGCGCGGCCTGAATCGGACCACGACATCGACAATCCGGCACCATCGCCGGGGGGAGGGGGAGGACACGTGCATATCCTGATCATCGGAGCCGCCGGCATGCTGGGGCGGAAACTGACGGCGGCGGTCGCACGGGCCCCGGCCCGGCCGGTCACCGCGCTGACCCTGGCCGATACGGTCGCCGTCGCCGCACCCGACGGCTTCGCCGGCCGCGTCGAGACGCCGGCAGTCGATCTCGCCGCGCCGGGCAGCGCGGCACGGCTGATCGCCGGGCGGCCGGATGTCGTCGTCCATCTGGCCGCCGTGGTCTCGGGCCAGGCGGAGACGGATTTCGACCTGGGCTACGCCGTCAACCTGGACGGCACGCGCGCCCTGCTCGACGCCATCCGCGAGGCGGGCGACGCCTATCGCCCGAGGGTCGTCTTCGCCTCGAGCCTGGCGGTGTTCGGCCCACCCTTTCCCGACCGCGTCCCGGACGATTTCGCGCCGCAGCCGCGCACCAGCTACGGTACCCAGAAGGTGATGGCCGAGCTGCTGATCAACGACTATTCGCGACGCGGCCTGATCGATGGCGTGTCGCTGCGCCTGCCGACCATCTGCATCCGGCCGGGCAGGCCGAACGCGGCGGCGTCCGGGTTCTTCTCCGGCATCCTGCGGGAGCCGCTGGCGGGGCGGACGGCCGTCCTGCCCGTGCCGGACACGGTGCGCCACTGGCATGCCAGCCCGCGCAGCGCGGTCGGCTTCTTCCTGCACGCCACGCATATGGATACCGGGCCGCTGGGTCACCGGCGGGCGCTCAACATGCCCGGCCTGTCCGCCAGTGTGGCCGAGCAGATCGAGGCGCTGCGGCGCGTCGCCGGTCAGGCCGCGGTCGACCGGATCAAGCCCGCACCCGACCCCCTGGTGGCGGAGATCGTCGGCGGCTGGGCCTCGGACTACGAGGCGTCCCGCGCCCGCGCCCTCGGCTTCACGGCGGAAACCAGCTTCGACGACATCATCAACGTCCATATCGAGGACGAGCTGGACGGCCGTCCCTTCGCCGCAACGGAGGCAGCACAATGAACCGCATCGCCATCGTCACCGGGGCCGGTACCGGTGTGGGCCGGGCGGTCGCGGGCGCGCTGGCCGGTGAAGGCTGGCACGTCGCCTATGCCGGCCGCCGGGCGGAGGTCCTGCGGGAAGCGGCCGCCGGCGCCGACCCCGACGGCACCCGGAGCCTCGTCGTGCCGACCGACGTGACCGATCCGGCCCAGGTGGACGCGCTGTTCGATCGGGTCGTGGCCGTCTGGGGACGGGTCGATCTCCTGTTCAACAACGCCGGCACGTTCGCGCCTGCGGTGCCGCTGGACGAGCTGGATCCCGCGGCCTGGCGGTCCACGGTCGACGTCAACCTATCGGGCATGTTCTACGCCATGCGGGCCGCGTTCCGCGTGATGAAGGCGCAGGATCCGCGTGGCGGGCGCATCGTCAACAACGGATCGGTCTCGGCGACCACGCCCCGGCTGCATTCGGCACCCTACACCGCCACCAAGCACGGCGTGCTGGGCCTGACCAAGGCCGGGTCGCTGGAAGGGCGCGGCTTCGACATCGCCGTCGGCGAGATCGACATCGGCAACGCCGCCACCGACATGACCGAGCGCATGGCCGACGGCGTGCCGCAGGCCGACGGTTCCCTGGCGCCGGAACCGGTGATCGACGCGCGCCACGTCGCCAGGGCGGTCGCCTATATGGCCGATCTGCCGCTTGACGCCAACGTGCTGTCGATGACCGTGATGGCCAACCGGATGCCGTTCGTCGGTCGCGGCTGACCTTGGCGCGGCACCGCCACCAGACACGCAAGACCAACGAGTTCGCCCGATGTCCGACACCCGCGCCAACCGCCGCTACCGCAGCCAGGAATGGTTCGACAACCCCAACAATCCGGGCATGACGGCGCTGTATCTGGAGCGCTACCAGAACCAGGCCTTCACCCGGGAGGAACTGCAGAGCGAACGCCCGGTGATCGGCATCGCCAACACCGGCAGCGACCTCGCACCGTGCAACAAGATCCATCTGTTCCTGATGGACCGCATCAAGGCCGGCATCCGCGACGCCGGCGGCATCCCGCTGGAGTTTCCGGTCCACCCGATCCAGGAGACCGGCAAGCGGCCCACCGCCGCCCTGGACCGCAACCTCGCCTATCTCAGCCTGGTGGAGGTGCTGCACGGCTACCCGATCGACGGGGTGGTGCTGACCACCGGCTGCGACAAGACCACGCCCGCCCTGTTGATGGGGGCGGCCACCGTCGACCTGCCGGCCATCGCGCTCAATGGCGGGCCGATGCTGGACGGCTGGTGGAAGGGCAAGCGGGCGGGATCCGGTACGATCGTCTGGGAAAGCCGGCGCCTGCTGGCGGAAGGGGCGATCGACTACGCCGAGTTCATGAACCGGGCTTGCGCGTCGGCCCCGTCGCTCGGCCATTGCAACACCATGGGCACCGCCTCGACCATGAACGCACTGGCCGAGGCCCTGGGCATGACCCTGTCCGGGGCCGCCGCCATCCCGGCACCGTTCCGCGAGCGCATGGAGATGGCCTATCGGACCGGCAGGCGCATCGTCGGCATGGTGGAGGAGGATCTGAAGCCGTCCGACATCCTGACCCGCCAGGCGTTCGAGAACGCCATCCGGGTCAACACCGCCATCGGTGGGTCGACCAACGCGCCGCCGCATCTGCAGGCGATCGCCCGTCACGCCGGGGTCGAGCTGAGCCCGTGGGACTGGCAGACGCTGGGCCACGACCTGCCCCTGCTGGTCAACATGCAGCCGGCCGGCGCCTATCTGGGCGAGAGCTTCTTCCGGGCCGGCGGCGTGCCGGCGGTGATCGGCGAACTGCTGGCCGCCGGTCAGCTGCACGGCGACGCGATGACCGCGAGCGGAACGGTCCTGGCCGAGGCCCATGGCGGCGCGCGCAGCCTGGACCACGACGTGATCGCGCCGTTCGAGCGGCCGATCCGCGCCCGGGCGGGCTTTCGCGTCCTGTCCGGCAACCTGTTCGACAGCGCGCTGATGAAGACTTCCGTGATCTCCGACGACTTCCGGGACCGGTTCCTGTCGCGACCGGGCCGCGAGGGCGTCTTCGAGGCGCGCGCCGTGGTCTTCGAAAGCCCGGAGGACTATCACGCCCGCGTCAACGACCCGGCGTTGGGCATCGACGAGGAGACCATGCTGTTCATCCGCAATGTCGGCTGCGTGGGCTATCCGGGCTCGGCGGAGGTGGTGAACATGCAGCCGCCCGACGCGCTGATCAGACGGGGCATCGCGCATCTGCCCACCGCCGGCGACGGCCGCCAGTCCGGCACGTCGGAAAGCCCCTCGATCCTGAACGCGTCGCCGGAAGCCGCGGTCGGCGGCGGGCTGGCCCTGTTGGAGACCGGCGACCGGGTGCGCCTGGACCTCGATGCCGGCACCCTGGACGCGCTGGTCGACGCCGCAGAATGGGACCGCCGCCGCGCCGCCTGGCAGCCGCCGGACCTGCACCACCAGACCCCGTGGCAGGAGATCTACCGGACCCATGTCGGCCAGCTTGCCGATGGCGGCTGCCTGGAACTGGCCACCGCCTACCGGCGCATCGCCCGCGATCTCCCGCGCGACAACCACTGACGGCCCGGCCGGGCGGATGTGATGGTTCATCTGCCAAACAGGCCGGGGGAGAGCGTGAACGAACCCCGGCACGGCGCCCATACCAAGCTGGGGTTCGCTCACGCTCTCCCCAGCCTACCGAACGCTCCTGGGGATCCGTTTTTTCCAGACGTTCGAGACGTCAAGGTCAGCGAAGTCACAGCACCAAGGGTCACTCTCGACGTCTCCAACACCTGGAAACGGCCCCTATTCGGGGACACCCTGGTGCCATTCCACATGTAGGCGGTGACGCCCGTCCACCCCGGCCCCGCCGCATCCCGGCTTGCCCTCCCCACACGGCATCGAGTACTTTGCTATGTGGACAGGGTAAGAGGTGGAACCATGACAACTAATAATGACGAATCCTCGACCATCCCGGCTCGGGCCACCGGGCTCGGCACGCCGATCGGCCGGCGCGATTTCGCCGTCGGCCTGCTTCTCGGCGGTACGGCCATGGCCACGGTGGCGCTGAGCCGGACCGCGGCGGTCAGCGCGTCCGGCACGGGCTCGGCCAGCCCGACCCCGCCTCCCATCCCCCGGCCGGACGACACCGTCTTCGCCAACCCGCCCGAGGCGATCCCCGACGCGAACAACATCTACAGCCTCACCCTCAACTATGTGGACTGCAGTGTCTGGGGCCAGGATGCGCGCCTGCTATATTACTACGACATCAACGACCTGGACCAGCAGGCGCTGCTCAACGATGGCGGCCGCTTGGACCGCCCGGTCGTGGCCCCGACCTTGCGCGTCAAGCAGGCCCCCATGCAATGCGCCTTCATGGGCGTGAACCTGGCCAACCACATTCCCTTCGACCCGGGCAACTATTTCAACTACCTTTATTTTGGGGACGACACGCCACACGGGTTCTCTGTCACCAACCTGCATACCCACGGCCTGCACGTGAACCCGGATGACGACGGCGACAATGTCCTGCGGGAGATCTGGCCGGCCGGCACGCCGGACAGCTATAGTGCGTTCTGCGGCACCGGCCCCCGTTTCTTCCGCGTCGGCACCAATAATTACCGCTACAACTTCCTGCCCGGGCACCCGGTCGGCAGCTACTGGTATCACCCGCACAAGCACGGCTCGACTACCTTCCAGGTCGCCAACGGCCTGGCCGGCGCGCTGATCGTCGAGGACACCGAGCATAACCTGTTCACCGTGTTCGGGATCGACCAGGCGCAGTATCAGGACCGGTTCGAGAAGATCCTGATCGTCCAGCAGATCACGCTGTACAACCCGCCCGGCGGCGGCGAGCGGTCTCCGGTCGAGCCGCCGGATCTGAAGCCCGGCCAGGCCTATGTCGACGCGACGGAGCTGTACGGCCTCAAGGTCGCCCCCGGCCAGTTCGAGGAGGGCACGCCGGTCAGCGACCGCCAGGATCCCGCCCCGACGCCGGTGCTGACGCTCAACGGCCAATACGTGCCGACGCTGACCCTGGCGAGCAAAGAGATCCAGGCCTGGCGGTTGATCAACACGACCTGGGCCAGCAACACCATCTTCACCTGGTCGTTCGACCACATCGACGGCCCCGATGCCCCGGTCCCAACGGCCTACGCGATCGGGACGGACGGCAATCCGCTCCCCGCCCCGCTCATCGGCCGGCGGGTCTCGGATTTCGGGCCGCCCGTGATCGGGGAGATCGAGACGCTGGCCCCCGGTCAGCGGGTCGACCTGCTGATCCAGGCGCCGGCCGTCGCCATCGACGACCGCGTCGTCTACACGCTCAAGGCCAGTCAGTACCGCCCGAGGGGCGGCGCAAGCGACTGGACCGAGCAGCCGCTGCTCTACGTCGTCGTCGACGGCCGCCCCGGCACCAACCGGGAGGACGGCTACGAGCCGCCGACGGTGATGCCGCCACCCCAGGTGTTCACGGCCCTGCCGCGCCCCGAGCCGGTACCGATCAAGGGCGGCAACCTTCGCTTCCCCTTCAATCCGGCTGTCCTCGCCGACAACCAGCAGATCACCTGCTTTTCCTTCCTGCCGGTCGGCAACAGCGCCGTGAACGGCAGTTCCTTCAACCCGGCCGGTCCACAGCGCACCCTGCCCCTCGACGAGACCTCGGTCTGGTCGGTGGCCGGCCAGCAGGCGCCCCACATCTTCCACATCCACGTCAACCCGTTCGTGTTGCTGGCCCGGATATCGGCCGCCGACGGCACCGCTCGGCAAAACGACGACGGCGCGGTGTCCCGCCGACCCTATCCGGTCCGCATCAACCGGGATGGCCTCACGTTTACAGTGGACGGCATCTTCCGGGATACCCTGCTGATCGACCCCCAGAGCGAGACCGACGACCATCTCTGCGGTCTGCCGGGCAGTCTCTGGAACCGTCCGGGCACGGTGTTCGCGAGCTACCAACGGGACTTCTGCGGCAACTACGTCATGCATTGCCACGTCCTCGATCATGAGGATTTCGGCATGATGGAGTGGGTGCAGGTGCTCGATGCGCAAGGCACCATCTGCGACGATCCGACCCTGACCGCCTGTCCGGCCATGCCGGGCTGAGCCGCCGACCGGCGCTGCCTGCTCAACGCCGGTCGCGCGTGCGGAGGGAGTCGGCCAGGGCGCGCAGCCCTTCGTCGAGCCCGTGCGCCGGATACCAGTCCAGCCGTCGTCCGGTCGGGCCCGCGTCGACCTCGCAATCGTCGACCAGTTGCCCGATCATCCGGCCGCGGCCGGTGAGCGTGCCGGCCAGCCGCAGCACCGGCACCGGGACCGCGACCAGCCGGGGCGACACGCCGGCCGCCCGGGCCAGATGGCGCACCAGATCCGGGGTCGACATCGGGTGTCGGTCGCCGGCGAGAAAGACGCCACCAGCCGCGCCGGGATGACGGACGGCCAGCGCCAGGAGATCGGCCAGATCCTTGGCGTTGATCAGGGAACGGCGATTGCGCACCGCCCCGACCGGCAGCGGCACCCCGCGGATCACCGCCCGGGCGAGCCGGGCGAGGTTGCCGGGCGCATCGGCGCCGCAGACCAAGGGCGGGCGCACGATCACCGGCTCGAGCCCCCGATCGGCCATCGCCAGCAACGCGCGCTCCGCCTCCGCCTTGCTTCGGGCGTAGACGGTGGCGGGGTGGGACGGGTCGTCCGCCCGAAACGGTCGGCCCGGGCTCCGCGCACCCAGGACGCCGATCGTCGAGCAGAAGACCAGGCGCGGGATCCCGGCGGCGAGCGCCGCTTCCCCCAGGGCAACCGACAGATCCCGATTGTCGCGCCGATACGGCACCAGGGCGGACGCCGCCGCCGCATCCGCCCGGTGAGCCCGGGCGCCGAGATGGATGATCCCGCCGACGGGTCCTACGTCCATGATCGCCGCCAGCCGGTCCGCAATCGGGTCTCCGGACCGCAGCGACAGCGGCAGGGCCGCATCGCCGAGCGCCGCCAGAACATGCCGCCCGACAAAGCCGGACGCGCCGGTGACGATGATCCGTTGCATTGACCAGGGATACCAGGGACTGCCGCGCAGATGGACACGAGCCGCACGGACAAGAGCGTACCGCTTCGTCCCCCGGCGCTCAAACCACCGCGGCGATGCCGAGACCGGCTCATACCGGTTTGCGCCGCGGTGACCTTACCTCACCTCACGTCGTCCTCGCGTTCAAGCGTCCCGCTAGATGTTCGGTCCCGGGATGAGATGGCTGGAATGAAGCCTGAACCTTTCGGGTTCTGAAGTCGATTTTTCGTTGATGAACTCGAAGACGGTGAGGCC
>JANQKE010000041.1 GCA_028281265.1 Alphaproteobacteria bacterium
TGCGTCCTAACGGACGCAGATAAGATGCTCTAAATCTTTGAAATAGATCAACTTATCTGCGTTCAGATGAGTCCATCTGAACGCAGGTTGATCTAGATCACCTTTCTGTGCTCCGAGGGAATCGATCAACATATAAGGCGCTCTAGGATCCGGCGGCGGCGAGCGGTCCGGCGCCGCCGGACCGGCGATCGCGCAGGACGAACCGGGCCGGATGCAGGGCAGCGGCAATCGCGGGATGGCGCAGCGTCTCCCCCGCCGCGGCGGCGGCCACCTGTTCGGCCGTCCACAGGGCGGTGGTCAGGCCCCGACTGCCAAGGCCCGACAAGAGCCACAGACCCGGCACGCCGGGAACCGCAAGCGGATCGGGTCGGCCCGGCCGCCTCGGGGAGCCCGGGTCCGCGAGCGCGTCCGGATCGGGCACGGGACCGGCGACCGGGAGATGATCGCGCGTGGTCGCCCGCAACGACGCGCGCCCGCCCGTGACGGTCGGAACCGTCCCGCCGAAGAGGGGCGGCAGCAGCGTCCGCACGGCCGCCAGGTTGCGGCCGTCATCCCGGTCGGCGCGGCCCTGCGGGATGTCGCCCGTCAGATCGGGCCGTCGGTCGAAGGTCGCACCGGCAACATGCGCGCCTTCGATGGCCGGCGTGACATAGGCGCCGGCGGTGACGATGCAGCGGAGCCGCCGGCTCGGTCTGGTGGCGGCAATGCGGGTGACCTGGCCCCGCACCGCGCGCAGCCCTGCGATGGCGGCGATCGGTATGCGCATCACATCCATCGCATGGGCCAGGATGAGATGATCGCCCCGGGCAAGGGGCCCGGCGCCGCCGTCGACCCGCCATCCCCGCCCGTCGGGCACGATCGCGATCGCCTCGGCCGCAAGGATCGTTCGGGCACCCGCCGCCAGCCTCCGGCACAAGACGACCGGATCGACCCAGAGGCCAGCCGGAAACCAAAGCCCGGATCGATCGATGGGAACGCCGGCCCGCTTCGTCGCCGCCGCCGGCGTCACCAGGGCGACCTCACCTTGGGGCAAGGTCGTGGTGCCGGCCATCTTGACGAAACGGGCTTCCGCAGCGGCCGTATCGGCGAGCTGCAGCACACCGCAGCGGTCGGACGGCACGGCAGCCTCCAGCACCCGCAGCCGCTCGACCGTCATCGAGAATGCACGGCTGTGGAACTCGGCTGCGAGGCTGTCGTCGGCCGTCAGCCGCGGCATCACCAGCCCCGCCGGATTGCCGGAGGCGCCGGCGGCCAGGCGAGGAGCCCGATCGATGACGATGACCGACCGGCCCCGACGGGCGAACGCATCGGCCGCCGCACACCCGGCGATGCCGCCGCCCAGGATGACGACGTCCGACGATGCGACGGTCATCCCGGCGGACGACCGCGGTAGACGGCGACGATGCGCTCCCGCTTGCGGCCGAAGCCGGATTGCTTGCGGACGTCGAAGCCGGCCGCGACGAGCCCGCGCCTGACCGCTCCGGCCGCGGTGAACGTCGCCAACCGCGCGCCCGGCCGGGAGAGCCGGCCGATCCGGTCCAGCACCGCCGGGTGCCACATCGCCGGGTTCTTGGCGGGCGCGAAGCCGTCGAGGAACCACGCGTCGGCGCGGAACTCGGCCGCCGACAGGACGTCCGCAACCTCCCCGACATGCAAGGTGAGCGACAGGTCCGGAGCCCATTGCAGGCGGTGAACGCCCTGGCCCGGACCGTCGGCCGGATAGGCTCCAGCCATCGAGGACGCGACCGGTCGCAATTCGGGCCAGCCCGACAAGGCGCGGATTATCGCATCCCGGGTCAACGGGAACGCCTCGACCGAATGGACCTCTAGCCGTCCCCGCACCGGCTTCGCGGACTGCCAGAGATGCACCAGGGCTGCGATGGTGAGCCCGGTGCCGAACCCGGTCTCCGCGACGGTGAAGGATTCGCGCCCCGCCCACGCTGCCGGCAGGGCACAGCCTTCCAGGAACGTCGCCCGGCTCTCCGCCAGGCCGTCCTCGGGGCTGTAGTAGATATCGTCGAAACGGCGGGAGCGCGGCACACCGTCCCCGCCCCACTCGATGTCGATGCCGAGGCCATGTGCGACCGCCGGTGCGCGGGCGCCGGCCGTCACCCCGAATAGACCTGAAGGCCGGTATCCAACGCCGCGATCGCGGTCCGGTCCCAACCGTAGATGTCGGGGCGCACCTGCAGGACGCCGCGGTCATCGACCCAGACCGTGTGGTAGAGGAGGTGAACGGGCACGGGCTCCTCCAGGAGAATCCAGCGATAGGACCAGCCGGGATCGGTGTCGTAGCGCCGCCAGTAGGCGTCCTCCGCGTCTCCGGCGACGAATGCGGCCAAGGCCTGCGGGTCGCCGAGGCGGACGCAGCCCGAGCTGAGGGCGCGGACCCGCCGGTCGAACAGTTCCGGCTCGTTGGTGTCGTGCAGGAAGATGTGATCCGAATTCGGCATATGGAAGCGGTAGCGACCCAGAGGGTTGGTCGGTCCGGGCGCCTGGCGCAACCGCAGCAGTTCCCCGTCGACGGTCCGGGCACCGGCCGCCACCGATTGCCAGTCGATCGTCGCCACATCGATCAGCGGGGAGACCGGGGCCAGTTCGTGCTCGCTCAGATAGTCCTCCCCCGCCAGCATCGCGGGGGCGACCGTCCGGGTCAGGATGCCCGGCGGCACGGTCCAGGTCGGATTGAGGATGAGGTGCGTGATGGTGGTCGACAGCACCGGCGTCTCCCAGCTCCGCCGACCGACGATCACGTTCATCGCCAGCACGACTTCCCCATCGTCGTAGGCGCGCAGCCGGTACTCCGGAAGGTTGACCATCACGACCTTGCCGGTGGAGACGTCGGGCGCGTCGTCGAGCCGCGCCAGATTGACCAGCACCCGGTCGATGAGCCGTTCGACCGGCGCATTCAACGCCGCCAAGGTCTGCCGCCCCACAAGGCCGTCCACTTCAAGGCCATGGCGGGCCTGGAACGCCAGCACCGCCCGTTCCAGCACCGGGTCGAACAGCCCCGGATCGGGCCGCGCCGCGACCAGATCGCCGCCCTCCCGCAAGCGCCGGTCGAGGAACTCGATGGCGACACCCCGCTCACCCGGGCGCAGCGTGCGGCCCTCCGGCACTTGCGTGTATCCGCCCGACCGCGCGATCTGCTGCAGGCCGATCAGCGCTTCGGCCAGCGGATTGCCGATGATCCAGCGGCCGGGATCGTCAATGGCGTCGATGTATCGATCTACTGCATAACCGGATTGTGGTGCGAACGACATCGCAACCAGCAATACCGACGCGCCCATCGCTTGGAGAACCCGCGACACCACGCCCATTGTTGTTATCCTCATGCGGTCCGGAAGCCCATACTCCCGACCTTTATTGGAACGATCATAGCCCGAGTACAGTGATGAAGAACACACCCCTGACGGGGAATTGATCATTCGCGTGTTGCAGGGCAGCCCCGGTCCCGTCGGACACCGACGACCGCGCTCTCGATGTGGTTTTTCATCCCGGTGTCGCCTACCGCGACGGCATACGGGGACAACCCATTGAGGCTTTACGTCTAGCCGGTGGACCAGCGTGCCGCCGCGGCGGTGTCGCCGGCTTTCGCCTCCACCCAGCGGGCACCGTCCGGAGTCTCTTCGAGCTTCCAGAACGGGGCTTGGGTCTTCAACCAGTCCATCAGGAAACTGCAGGCTTCGAAGGCCGCCTGGCGATGCTGGGAGGCGGTGATCACCAGGACGATCTGATCGCGTGGCAGCAGCCGGCCGTAGCGATGGATGATCACGCTGCGACTGAGCGGCCAGCGCCGATGCGCCTCCGCCTCGATCGTCGCGAGCTGCTTTTCCGTCATGCCGGGGTAGTGCTCGAGCGTCATGGCGGAGACGCGGTCACCACCGGCGACGTCCCGTACCAGACCGACGAAGCTGACCGCCGCACCGATGCCGGGATCGTCGCCGACCACGGCCCGATACTCCACGCCGACGTCGAAGTCTTCCCGCTGTACCCGGACCGCCATCCCCGGCTACCCCCCCGTCACCGGCGGGAACAGGGCGACCTCGTCCCCCCGGGCAAGCGGCGCGTCCCGCTTCGCGTAGGTCTGGTTGACCGCAACCTTGACCACCGAGTCATGTGCCAGCGCGTCGGCGTAGTGGGGCCCCCGGGTCTTCAGCCAGGCGACCAGATCACCCACCGTGGCGACGGAAGCAGGAGGATCCACCTCTTCCTCCGACACGCCGATCTTGCTTCTCAGCCAGGCGAAATAGAGCAGTCTCATGATCGGGACCCAGATGGCGGGCGGGCGGGCGGGACACCGGCAAGACTATCAACCGCGCCAGCGACCGTCACGTCACGCCGGCGTTGCGGCCGGTGCCGACATCCTGTCCCCGTGCCCCAGGCCGATATGGTCCAGGATCAGCGACGCGATGCGGTCGACCGCGTTGCGCGGCAACACCGGCACCGGACATGCCGGCCAGTCCCGGTCGCTGACCACGGCAACGATGTGCGGATCGTCGCCATAGCGCGGCTGCCGGTCGTCTTGCGGTCCCACCACTTCAAGCTTGGCGATCGGCAGACTGCGGAACCCCTCGACCAGCACCAGATCGACCGGGGCCATGCGGTCGAGTAGCGCTTGGAGCGGCGGCTCGGGTTCACCCTCACCGATCTCACGCATCAAGGCCCAGCGATGGCGGGAGGCGATCATCACCTCCGCCGCCCCGGCGCGCCGATGGCGAAACGAATCCTTGCCCGGCCTGTCGATCTCGAACGCGTGATGGGCGTGCTTGACCGTCGATACCGTCACCCCGCGGGCCGTCAGCAGGGGGATCAAGGCTTCGATCAGCGTGGTCTTGCCCGACCCGCTCCACCCGGTGACGCCGAACACATGTCGTGGGGCCATCGGCCCGACCTCCCCCGATCCGCGCGTGCCGGCCGGTCCCGCCCGGCCGTCCAAGGCCGGTTTAGCAACGGACGACGAACGGGTCACCGGTCGTCATGACCGGCCGTCGCCAGGCTGAGCGGCCTGTCCACGCTGCCGGCGCCGGTGCAACAAGGCACTGCCGACGGCGTGGCCGAACCGCCAGCCCAGGACCGCACCAACGGCCACATAGGGAACGGAGCCCAACAGGATGATGAGCATCGGCTTGACCAGCCCCTTGGCCGATGCCTCGGCCAGATGAGCGAGTTCGAGCTCGGCGATCGCGGCGATGATCAGCGACAACCCCGGGCCGACATCGCCGCAGGGCACCAGGAGGCAGCCGGTGCCGTAGTAGAGCGTATAGATCGGCGCCACCGTGACCGGATTGGTGATCACCGTCAGCACCAGGGCGACCGCGAAACTGAACCTCAGCCCCATCAACCGGTCGACCAGGGCCCAGGTCGCCGCCAGACCGATCACCTGGGCGCCGACCGTCGGCGAAAGCCCCCAGGCCATCCCGAGCATCACGGTTCGGCCGACCGTGTCGGGCGTCAGACGCGCCCGGTTGATGGGCCGGAGGAACCGGCGGAAATAGTGGCGCCGGTAGAAGTCGCGGGAGAACAGCCGGTCCAAGGCGAGGTGCTCGTGCTCCTGTCGGCGGGTGGGCACGGTCGGAAGGGCCGACCGCCCGCCGGTTCGGATGGTTAACCGTCGGCGGGGGAAAAGGCGACCCACCCCTTGCCGCACCGTGCCCCAAGGCAATGACGATTTGGTTACGAACGGTCAGATCGAGAACCGCTCGACGACGCGCGCCTCGGCCCGGCCCGCGACGCTCTCCTCGGCCTACTGGTCGACGAAACGCCCGGGCCGTCGCCTTGTCCGACGACCTGCCGGAAGCCCGCCTCTTGAGCATCCTGCGTCCGAACGGACGCAGATAAAATGCTCCAACTCTTTAAAGTCGATCACCTTATCTGCGTTCAGATGAGTCTATCTGAACGCAGGTTGATCTAGCCGGCTTCCGAAGCGCGGATCTGGCGGAGGGCTTCGACGGTGTAGTCCCACGCGGTGATGACCGTGAGCGCCGCCGCGACCCATAGGCCGATGGCGCCGACCAGGGGCAGCCACTCCAGCATCGGCAGGGCGGGCCAGACGATCAAGAGGGCCGTGGCGGTCATCTGCACGCCGGTCTTCCATTTCGCCAGGCCCGAGACCGGCAAGCCCGTGGCCTGCAGGCCCGCCAGATACTCGCGCAGGCCGGAGATGAAGATCTCCCGCAGCAGGATGATCACCGCCGCCAGCTGGTGCACCGGCTCGATCCGGTCGAAACCGCACAGCAGCATCAACGTCGCCCCGACCAGCATCTTGTCCGCGATCGGGTCCAACAGCGTGCCCAAGGCGGACGTGACCTGCCAACGCCGGGCCAGCCAGCCGTCGACATAATCGGTGATCGCCGCGGCGACGAAGACCGCGAACGCGGTCCAGGCCCCGGCCGCACCGGGCAGAAAGAACACGGCCGCAAAGACCGGGATGGCGGCGATCCGGCCGATCGTCAGGAGATTGGGCAGAGAACGCATCGCAGGGGCTTTGCCATCGGAACCGACATCCCCGGCTTAGCGGGCCGGCACGGCCTCGCCAATGGGGCAGCCCGCAGGCCGGTGCAAAAACGCCATGAACGCCCGCCAGTAGTCCGGTCCACAGCGATGCCCGCCGGGGAGCAGCAGCGCACCGATCGGCCCGGCCCGGCTGAGTTGCCCGACGCTCGGCGGGCTAGGCGGGGATAGGCCCCAGGCGGGTGCCGCCGCCGCCAGGGCCAGGACCTGACCGGCCGGATCGGCCCAGGCATCCTCGGCCCCGTTGCTGATCAGAAGCGGCCGCGGCGCGCACAAGGCCAGCAGATGATGCTGGTCACAAGGCCATCCGTCGGCCGTGTCGGCCCGGGTGGCGAGGTCCGGGCAGAACCAATGGGGAAACCGGTCGACGATCTGGCGCACGGTTTCGCCGGCCGGATGCCGGCTCAGGGCCGCCCCCAGACACCCCGATTGATGGGCAACGACCGCACCGATCCGGGGATCGTGCGCCGCCGCCCACAGGGCGGCCTTGCCCCGGCGCGAATGGCCGTATAGCCAGAGCCGATCGCCGTCGATCCGCGGGTCGGACCGCAGGGCGTCGATCATCCGGGAGAGACCCCACGCCCAGCGCGACAGGGCACCCGACAGGCCGCCGGGATTGGGGGCGGCGCCCGCGGTCGGCCCGGCCGCGGGATCGTCGGGGGCGAACGCATCGCCTTGGGCGATCGCCACGCCGACACCGGCGGACAGGATCGTCGGCACGGACCAATGCACGGCGTCCCCACCCGGGCGATCCCGGTCCGGGCAAGGGGCCGGCGCCCCGACGGGCAGGGCCGAGCGCGGCCAGCCGGGATGCCGGACCACCGTCTCGAGACCGGCGCGACACAGCCCGACCACCAGCGGCACGGGCCCCTCGCCCGGGTCGGCCGGCACAGCCAGCAGGATCGACACGGCCGGGCCGGCCCCGTCGGCCGCACCGATGCACCAGCGCTCCAACGCGGCCGCCCCGATCAGCGGTCCGGGATCGAGCGCCTGCACCGACCGTATGCACCATGGCCGTGGGGGCGCAGGCGGCATGGGGCCGTACACCCGTGTCGCCAAGCAGTCCCGGATCGCCGCGCGATCGGCCGCCGCGAGGCCGCCGCGCGGCAGGGACGGCAGCGGGCTCGACAGCGGCAGGGGCGACGGCGGAGCGGTGGTCATACCGCCACGGTCTACAGGACCAGGGCCGCGCCGACCACGGCGACCATGACCACCGCCATCGTGACGTTGAGCGTCCGCATGCGGTCCGGCCGGTGTACAAGGGTGCGCATCCCTTGGCCGGCCACGGTCCATGCCGATTGCAGCGGGAGCCCGACAACCAGGAACGCCAGCATCACCATCGCGGCTTGCGGCCCATAGGGCGCGGCGGGCTCGATGAAATGACCGTACGCCGACAGGAGCATCGCCCAAGCCTTCGGGTTCAGGGGGTGCAGCACCACTCCTTGCCAGAACCCGACCGGCCGGGCCGGCGGGCGGTCCCCCTCCACCGGTGCCGTGGCGATCCGGTAGGCGAGCCACAGGATGTACCCGGCACTCGCCAGTTTCATCCCCAGCATCAGCGCCGGCGCTTGCCGAAGCACCTCACCCAGTCCGGCCGCGATCACCAGCGCCAGCGCCTGGAAGCCGGCCATCAGACCCAGGATGAACGGCACGGTGCGCCCATAGCCGACCGCCGCACCGGACGCCATGCAGGTCATGTTGGCCGGTCCCGGCGTGGACACCATGGCGAAGGCGAAGACCAGCGCGGGGACGCCGGTGTGAAGGAACAGGTCAAGCACGGTCGGTGCAGCGGTCATCGGTCGGCATCTCCGCATCGAAGCAGACAATCCGGAAGGTCGACCGATCCATTCATACATTCTGATAGATAACAATCTATCAATTGTCCTGGTTCATTATCGTCATCGAATGGGTAATTGTCGCGATCGGCCGCGGTTTAGGCGCTTTCGCAAGCGAACAGTTCCGCGGAATGCCGGTTTTCCAGATGGTTAGACGGGAGTCGGCGGCCGCACAGGCCCCGCCCGCCGCCAAGCGCTTTTCGGAACCGCAACACAGGTCTGAGTGATTGACCGGCCGCGAACGAGCCCGTACCGTCCCGATCTCAACGCGTGGGTGCCGGCCGCAACGATCGGCACCGGACAGCAAAGCACGCGCGTGCGACAATGCACGACAAAGAACAAGGAACGACAAAGGGAGAGTGCCTCATGCTTCGGTTCGGAATGAAACGCGCGTTGACGGCCACCGTGGCCCTGGGCGCGCTGATGGCTGCCGGCGGTGCTGCGGCGCAAGAGCTGCGCTACATGTGCTATCAGGACGGCATCGAGTGCGATGTGACCCGGGCTCTGCTCGACCAGTTCGAGGCGGAGAACCCGGGCATCACGGTGGTGGTGGACGTGGTCCCGTACCAGGCGATCCTGGACAACCTGCCCGTGCAGCTCGCCGCCGGCGAAGGCCCGGACATGGCCCGGGTGACCGATCTGGGCGGCCTCAACCAGCATTATCTGGACATCACGCCCTATGTCGACGCGGCCTACTGGGAAGAAAATTTCGGCGCGACCCTGGACTGGCTTCGCAGCGGGGCGGACGACACCGGCATCTACGGGATGATGACCCAGCTCACCATCACCGGGCCGTATGTCAACGCCACCCTGTACGAGCTCGCCGGCATGGAGATGCCGGGCGACGGTGCGACGTGGGACGACTGGGCGGAAAGCACCCGGGCGGTGGCCGAAGCGCTGGACGTACCCTTCCCGATGGCCATGGACCGCTCCGGTCACCGGTTCGCCGGCCCGGCCATGAGCAACGGGGCCGCCTATTTCGACGACAACGGCGACCCGATCCTGGTCGATGACGGCTTCCGCGACTTCGCGGCGACCTTCGTCGGCTGGCATGCGGACGGCACGATGCCGGTCGATGTCTGGGGTGGGGCCGGCGGCGGCACCTACCGCGACGCCTTCGCGGAGTTCGCCAACGGCAACCTGGTGCTGTACATGTCCGGTTCGTGGCAGATCGGGCGGATGGGCAGCGATATCGGCGACGGGTTCGACTGGGTCGTGGTCGACAATCCGTGCGGGGTCGCCGGCTGCACGGCGATGCCCGGCGGGGCCGCCATGGTGGCGTTCGCCCATACCGAGCATCCCGAAGCGGTGGCGAGCGTGATCGACTTCCTGGCCCAGCATGACATCTACAGCAGCATGATGGCCCAGACCAACCAGATCCCCGCCCATATCGGGGTGGCATCGGCCGGGGTCGACTTCACCGCCGGGGAAGATGCGGCGGCGGCCCTTTCGGTCTTCTCCGACCAGGTGCCGAACCTGTTGCCGCCGGCCTTCGCGCTGCAGGGCTACCGGTTCAATCGGGCCGTCTACAACGCCACGGTCACCCGGCTGACCCAGGCGATCGTCGGTGAGTTGAGCCTGGACGACGCGCTGATGCGGATCGACCAGGACATCGCCGACGCCCTGGCCACCGCCGAGCAGTAAGCGGTCGGGCCCATCCGCGGTGCGGTGACGGTCCCCATGCGGGGGGATCTCCACCGCACCGGGATGGCCCCCCCCCCGCGTGAACGGCAACCCGGGCGGTTGATGGACGGTTGCCACCGGCGCCCGCCTCACCGCCCGGCCCCGACGGCGAGCGCCCCCCTGCCATGGCGGTTATGTCGAGCCCCGAGCGTCCGTCGCCCCTGCGGTTCCTATGGAAACCGCTGGAAGCGCTGATGCAGGCCGTGCTCAACACGGTCGAAATCCCCATGCGCTGGGCGCAGCGGATGTTGGGACAGCAGAAGATCGCCTGGGTGTTCCTGCTGCCCAACCTGCTGATCTTCGGGCTGTTCACCTATCTGCCGATCGGGGTGAATTTCCTGTACGCCACCACCGGCGGCACCAATCTGTGGCCCGGCGACCGGCCGTTTCTGGGCATGGACAATTTCGAGGTCCTGCTCGACTGCGAGAACTATCTCGACCCGGCCACCTGCCGGCGTGACCTGTTCTGGGTCGCGGTCTACAACTCCGCCCAGTTCGTGGTGCTGCAGGTCGGCTTCATGGTCACCTTCGCCCTGATCACCGCGTTGATCCTCAACCGCAAGATCATCGGCCGGGGGTTCTGGCGCTCGGTGTTCTTCTACCCGGTGCTGCTGTCGCCGGTGGTGGTCGCCCTGATCTGGAAGTGGATCCTGCAGCGGGAAGGCGTGCTCAACGCCGCCCTGGTCGGCCTGGGAGCCGACCCGGTCAACTGGCTGTTGAGCCCCGATTGGGCGTTCTTCTGGGTGGTGTTCGTCAACATCTGGTTCCAGATGGGCTTCTACACCCTGATCCTGCTGGCCGGGCTGCAGGCGATCCCGCCGGACGTGTACGAGGCGGCGGAGATGGACGGCACCAAGCCTGTCCGGGTGTTCACCCGCATCACCTTGCCGCTGCTGATGCCGACGATGATCGTGGTCCTGGTGCTGGCGCTGATCCGTGCGGTGCAGGCGTTCGACGAGATCTTCGTGCTGACCGGGGGCGGGCCGGGCTCGGCCACGATGTTCATAGTGCAGTACATCTACGAGACGGGCTTCGCCTCCCAGATCCAGCAATTCGGGATCGCCGCGGCGGCCTCGCTGTTGTTGGCGGTGGTGCTGTTCATCCTGACCATGCTGCAGTTGCGCGCGACCCGGAGGCAGATGAATGGCTGACGCGGCCCTGCCCGTCCGCCGGGGGGTCCTGGGCTTCCTGATCAATGCCCGCGGGGCCCGGGCCGGCCGGCTGCACTGGACCGACTGGTTCACGTATCTCTATCTCGGGCTGGGCCTGATCGTGATGTTCGGCCCAGTGCTGTGGCTGGTGCTGTCCTCGTTCAAGACCACCGGTGCGCTCGAAGAATTCCCGCCGACCTTCCTGCCCTACGGCCAGGCCTATGCCGAGGTCGAAGGGCATGCCGACCCGCTGCCGCTGTTCACCGTTACCCATGAGGACGGTACCCAGCAGGTGATGGCGCAGATCCGCCGGCTGGGCATCGTCAGCCAGATGGTCGATCCGGCCGACCCGGATGCCGGCTGGATCCGGGTGCCGATCGACCAACGGGTCCCGTATCGCGAGTTCCACTTCGCCGTGGAGAACTATACGTTCCTGTTCGATCAGTTCAATTTCCTGCGGTATTTCTGGAACTCGGTGTTCATCACCGTGGTCGCCACCCTGATCACGCTGTTGTTCAACGCGATGGCGGCCTATGCCTTGGCCAAATACGACTTCAAGGGGCGGATGACGATCTTCATCTTCATCATCGCCACCTTGATGATCCCGCCGACCATCGTGCTGGTGCCGACCTTCCTGGTGGTGTCGGAGATGGGGCTGCTCAACAACCCTTGGGGGGTGATCTGGCCGGCCGTGGCGACGCCGACGGGCGTCTTCCTCCTCCGCCAATACATGCTGACCATCCCCGACGACCTCATCGACGCGGCCCGGATGGACAATGCCAGCGAGTGGCGGATCTTCTGGCGCATCATCATGCCGCTGGCGGCACCGGCGCTGGCGGTGCTGGCGATCTTCTCCATCATGTGGCGGTGGAACGAGTTCCTGTGGCCGCTGATCGTCCTCAGCCGGTCGGAAACGTTCACGCTCCAGCTCGCGCTCAACTCCTTTCAGGGCGATCTGCTGACCCAATGGAACTATCTGCTGGCGATGACGGTGCTGACGCTGCTGCCGATCACCCTGGTCTTCGCCTTCCTGCAGCGGTTCATCACCACCGGCATCGCCTCGGCGGGGGTCAAGTGAGCCGGGAGCCGGGAGCCGGGAGCCGGGAGCCGGGAGCCGGGAGCCGGGCGGGTGTACGCCGTCCCCGGGGTACACGTACAGCCCCTTGCAGGCCGGGCGGGCTGTGGGGTCGGTCGAACCGATGAAACGAGGTTAGGGGCGAAGAGCGGTGGCGACACTCAGCCTTGACAAGCTGGTCAAGCGTTTCGGCGAGCTGGAGGTGATCCACGGCGTGGATCTCTCGATCGACAGCGGCGAGTTCGTGGTCTTCGTCGGGCCGTCGGGCTGCGGCAAGTCCACGCTGCTGCGCATGATCGCCGGCCTGGAAAGCGTGACCGACGGCGAGATCGTCATCGACGGCGATGTGGTGAACGCTATCCCCGCCAGCCAGCGCGGGCTCGCCATGGTCTTCCAGACCTACGCCCTCTACCCGCATATGACGGTCTGGCAGAACCTCGCCTTCGGGCTCGAGAACATCAACATGCCCAAGCCCGAGATCGCCGAGCGGGTGCACAAGGCCGCCACGCTTCTGCAGATCGGCGAGTTGCTCGAGCGCAAGCCCAAGCAGCTCTCGGGCGGCCAGCGGCAGCGGGTGGCGATCGGCCGCGCCATCGTCCGGCAGCCCAAGATCTTCCTGTTCGACGAACCGCTGTCGAACCTCGATGCCGAGCTGCGGGTGCAGATGCGGGTGGAGATCGCCGCCCTGCACAAGCGCCTGGGCAACACCATGATCTACGTGACCCACGATCAGGTCGAAGCCATGACCATGGCCGACAAGATCGTCGTCCTGCGCCATGGCTATATCGAGCAGATCGGCCCGCCCCTGGCGCTGTTCAACAATCCCGCCAACCGGTTCGTCGCCGGTTTCATCGGGTCGCCGCGGATGAACATGGTCGAAGGCAGCGTCGCGGCGATCGCGGAGGACGGCGTCACCGTCGATCTGCCCCAGATCGGCCGGATCACCGCCACCGTCACGGCCGACGGGCTGGGGGTCGGGGCCCCGATCACGCTCGGCATCCGGCCCCAGCACATCCATGTCGGTGCGGAGGCGATCAACACCATCCAGGCCTCTGTCCGCATGGTCGAGCATCTGGGGGCCGACACCTATTTCTACTGCGACCTGCCGGGCGACCACGCGGTGACGGTGCACATGGCCGGCCAATCCCGGGTAACGGCCGGCGACACGATCCCGATCGCGTTGCCGGCCCCCGATTGCCATGTCTTCCGCACCGATGCCGGCGAGGTGGCGCTTGGCCGGTTGGGATAGCGGCCGGTATGCCCTCACCCGGCGGGCCTGCTGCGATTGGCCGCGCCCGGGCGGCGGGACGGTTCGGGCCGCCGTCCGGCCGCACCGTCCGGCCCGTCCCGGGTGGCGCGGGCAGTCAGCACCGGCCGGAGCCCGGGCAACCCCGCACCGGTGACGCCGCATGACCAAGCCGGCTGAGGACCTACCGATCGATCTGCCCGCCCCGGTCGAACCGACCATGTATTTCATCGGGGTGACGACCGGGCAGTCGTCGATCATGCGAGTGTTCCCGGCCTGGTCCCGTCATCTCGGGCTGGGGGCGGTGATGCGGGGGATCGATCTGCCGCCGGACGCCCGTCCGGCGCTCTACCGGCAGGTCGTCGGCTTCATCAAGGCCGATCCGCTGTCGCTCGGCGGGCTCGTCACCACCCACAAGATCACCCTGCTCAAAGCGGCCCGGGACCTGTTCGACGACCTCGATCCCTATGCCCGGACACTGCACGAGATCAGTTCGATCTCCAAACGCCGGGGACGGCTGATCGGCCACGCCAAGGACCCGATCACCGCCGGTGCCGCGTACGAGGCGACGCTGCCGCAGAGCCATTGGGCCCGCAACGGCGGGCATCTGTGCCTCCTGGGGGCGGGCGGATCCTCGCTGGCGCTGACGCTCTACCTGCACACCAAGCGGCACGCGGGCGGCGATACGCCGGCCCGCCTCGTCGTCACGGCTCATCGAACGGCGAATCTCGACGAGATGCGCGAGATCCACAAGGCGCTGGGCTTCGGCATACCGATCGACTACCGGCTGACACCGGCCCCGCAAGCGGCGGATGCGGTGGTCAATGCCCTGCCTGCGGGATCGATGGTCGTCAACGCCACCGGCCTGGGTAAGGACGCACCGGGCTCACCGCTCACCGGCGCCGCCGTGTTCCCGGCCGACGGCCTGGTCTGGGACTTCAACTACCGCGGCGATCTCGTCTTCCTCGATCAGGCCCGGGCACAGGCGGCCGACCGCGCCCTGACCATCGAAGACGGCTGGGTCTACTTCATCCACGGCTGGACCCGCGTCATCGCGGAGGTCTTCGCCATCGACATCCCCATGGAAGGTCCCGGCTTCGACACGCTCAGCCGGATCGCGCGGCAGGCGACCGGCTGAGTGCCGCGGGATGACCAAGAAGCCCCTCGCCGCCGCTGACGGCAGCGCGCCATGGCCGGCCCTCGGGGTCGCCACCCCGATCGGTCGTCCGGCGCTAAATCGACCTGCGTTCAGATGGACTCGTCTGAACGCAGGTAAGGTGATCTCCTTCAAAAAGTTAGAGCATCTTGCGCCCGTTCGGACACAGGATACTCTAGCGGCGGCGCGTGGCGCCCCGGCAGGCGCGGCCCGTGCCGGCGTGAACGGTGCGGTACCGGCATGGTCCGCCCGGCACGGGCCGCGGGTGCGATGACGATCCTGCACCGCAGCCCCTGGACCGATCCGTCGGGCCTTGACCCGCCCGCCGGCGGCACTGCCTTGTGGTGGCTGGGACAGGCGGGTTTCCTGATCGAGATGGCCGGTCATCGGCTCGTGATCGACGCCTATCTGTCCGATACGCTGGCGGCCAAGTACCGCGGCACGGCAACGGGCCCTGGACCGCGGCGTGCCGGCCGGCCGGCTGCACCTGATCGACGTCGGTGAGCGGTTGGATCTGGGCAGCCTGGCGGTGATCGCCACGCCGGCCGCCCATGAGACCCTCGAGCACGACCCGGACGGGGCGATGCGGTGTCTGGGATACGCCCTGCAGGCCGGCCCCATGACCGTGTGGCATTCCGGCGACACCGTCCCGTTCGACGGCCTCGCCGAAACGGTCGCACCTCTGGCGGTCGATCTCGCCCTCCTGCCGGTCAACGGTCGCGATCCGGTGCGGGCCGCCCGCGGCGTTCCCGGCAATCTCACCCTCGAGGAGGCGGTGGCCCTGGCCGAGCGTATCGGCGCCGGCGCGATGATCGGCCATCACATCGACCTGTTCGCGTTCAACACCCTGGCGCGAGACGAAGGAGCCACCCGATTGTCGGCCCTGTCCCCGAGCCTCGACGCCGTTCTGGTCGAGACCGGTACCGTCTATCGGGTGACCAGGCCCTTGAGATAGACGGCGATGGCTTCCCGGTCCGCGGCAGTCATCGGGCCGGTGGTGTTCTCCACCACCTTGGCCATGTCGCCGCCGACGAAGTCACCGTCGGGCAGCATCCCGATCGACAGCATGAAGGCGATGTCCCCGACCGACCAGTCGGCCAAGGCTTCGGCATCGACGGCCGGCATCGTGCGGTCGCCCAAGCGACCGCCGGCGAACGCCCGGGTCCGGTCGAGCCCGCCCAGGGGGCCACGCGGCGTGTGGCATTCCCCGCAATGCGCCAAAGCCTCGGTCAGATAGGCGCCGCGGGCGAAGGCGGCCGGTACGTCGGCGGGGAACGCCAGTGTCCCCTCCTCCAGGAACACCGCCTGCCAGACCGGCAGCAGCGCACGCCAGCCGAACGGCGGCGGCACCTCGTGCGGTCGGTTCGGCGTCGGGGAAGGATCGGCCGCCCGCACCGCGAGCCACAGGTCGGCCAGATCGGCATCGGTGATCGCCGCGTACGCCGTGTAGGGAAACGCCGGGAAATAGGCGGTTCCGTCCGGCGCCCTGCCGCGCCGCATGGCGCGCTCGAAATCCGCGAACGTCCAGCCGCCGATCCCGTGCTCCGCATCGGGGGTGATGTTGGGCGCGTAGAAGGTGCCGAACGGGCTGTCGAGCGCCACCCCGCCGGCCAGCGCATCACCGCCATCAGCGGTGTGGCAGGAGGCGCAGCCGCCGGCCGCCAGCAGATAGGCGCCCCGCTCCCGAGGGGTGGCCTCGACGGCGGACACTCCGTCCGCCCAACCCGGCGCCGCAGCGACCAGTTCGGCGATCTCCGGGCCCGGGTGGAGCGGCCCCCGCGCCGCCGCCGCCCCCTGGTCGAACAGCCACCAGCCGCCGGCGACCGCCACGGCGAACAGGAGGACCAGGACAAGTCCGATGGTGCGGCGCATGCGTCCGATCTCCCAAACGCCTGGGCCCTTGGCGACATGCGAGCGGGCGGACGCCGCTCAGCCGGCGCCCGCCCGTCCACACCGTCGTCACTCGGCCCGGTAGACCTCGTGGCAGGCGCCGCAGGTCCGCCCGGCGGTGCCCAGCGCCTGCGCGATCGCGCGGACCTCGCCGGTCTCCGCCGCCGCGGCGAGCGCCACGATCGCATCGGTCGCATTGTTGGCGGTGGTCTCGAAGCCCGCCCGATCGTCCCAGATGACGGCCAGGGCTTCGCTGTCGGACACCCCGACGCCGGTGCCTTCGGGGAACCAGCTCAGGATGTCGGGCGCGATCCCCGCCGCGGCGGCCGAGGTCGTCTGCACCTGCTCGACCGTGCCGCCTTCGTTGCGGACCAGGGCCGCGGTCGCCCGCATCATCGCACCGAACACCTTCATCTGGTCCTGGCGGTACTCGACCGCCGCTTCCGGATCGGACGGCATCTGGGCCAGGGCGGCCCCCGTTGCCCCAAGACCGATCGCCCCGCCCAAAAGGACGGCCCCCAGCATCCTGCGCATGTCAGCTCGCCTCTCTGTTGTGATTTACCGGCATCCGCACACGGATACCGTTGCAGCATCACCGAGAGTGGACCGGCCCCCGGGGCGGATCAAGAGCCCGCCGCCGTTCCGTAGCAAACAATATGCGCAAGCGCTGATGGACGGTACGCCGCTGGGACAAGATGAGAGTGAGAGCCTCTTACTTGCGGACGTCCGGGCGCAGGATGCCCTAGGCGACCGCCAGATCGAGCTCGGCCAGAATCGCGTCGCCCATGCCGCCCGTACCGACCCGGGTGCAGCCTTCGGCCATGATGTCGCCCGTGCGAATCCCCCGATCGAGGACCCGGGCGACCGCGCCTTCGACCAGATCGGCCTCCTCCCCGAGCCCGAAGCTGTAGCGCAGGCACATCGCAAAGCTCAGGATCATCGCGATCGGGTTGGCGATCCCCTGGCCGGCGATGTCGGGGGCGGAGCCGTGCACCGGCTCGTACAGGGCCGGCCGTCTGCCGGTTTCGTCCCCGGCACCCAGCGACGCCGACGGCAGCATGCCCAGGGAGCCGGTGAGCATCGCCGCCTCGTCCGACAGCATGTCGCCGAACAGATTGTCCGTGACGATGACGTCGAACTGCTTGGGATCGCGGACCAGCTGCATGGCGCAGTTGTCGGCATACATATGGCTCAACCCGACATCGGTGAAGCCGGCCGCATGGGTCGCCGTCACCACCTTCCGCCACAGCCGGCCGCTTTCCATGACATTGGCCTTTTCGACCGAGCAGACCCGGCCGGCCCGCTTGCGGGCGAGATCGAAGGCGACCTCCGCCACCCGGCGGATCTCGGAGGTGGTGTAGGCCTGGGTGTTGACCCCTTTCTCCTGCCCGTCGTCGAGCGGGAAGATGCCGCGCGGTTCACCGAAATAGACCCCCCCGGTCAGCTCGCGGACGATCATGATATCGAGGCCTTCGACCACCTCCCGCTTGAGGGTGGACGCGTCGGCCAGGGCCGGGAACACCATCGCCGGACGGAGATTGGCGAACAAGCCCCGTTCCTTCCTCAACGCCAGGAGTCCCGCCTCCGGCCGCACGGCGAAGTCGAGCTGGTCGTATTGCGGACCGCCGACCGCCCCCAGCAGCACCGCATCGACCTTCCTGGCGGTTTTCAGGGTCGCATCCGCCAGCGGCTTGCCATGCGCGTCATAGGCGCAGCCACCGACCAGATCCTCCGTCAGATCGAAGGCGATCGACCGCTTGGCCGCGAGCCAGTCGCAAACCCGGACCACCTGGGCCATGACTTCGGGGCCGATTCCGTCACCGGGCAGCAGCAGGAGGGACTTGTTCGCGGTCATACTGGTTCCGAACTCGATGACGGGACACGAAGGTGATCGACCGGTGCGGCGCAGCCGGCCGAAGGGGAAGCCCGGTTGCGGTATCAGCCCGCCCGGCGGGGGTCAATCCGGCCGCGGCAGGGGCGGCGGCGCCCCGGCCGAGAGACCGCGGCGCTCAGCCTCCCTCCGCCACCGCGCGGATGGCCGGTCGGGAGGCTTGTTCCGCCGGTCCGTCGTCCGGCATCCGATCGGCCAGCAGATCGGCCAAGGTCACGGTCAGATGGGGCGCGGCCGAGCGCTGGGCCGCGGCGACATGGTTCGACAGCCGATCGAACCAGGGACCATCGGCCGCCGGCACGGGGGCCGGGGCGCTTTCGGTCAACAGACCCAGCCAGCGCATCACGTCGCCGAGGCTGACCTGTCCGAGATCCCGGGCGAGATACCAGCGCTCGTCGCTGCCCCGCTGCACCATCCGATGATCCCGCAACCCCTCCAGCAAGGCGTCCAGCGTCGCGGTACCGGAGCGCAGCCGCCGGCCGAGCTCCCGACGGCTCAGACCCCCGCCATCCCGGGCCGACGCGGCCAGAGCGTGCAGGACCGCCAGCGCCAGGGACAGCCGCGCCGCCGCCGGCAGGTCGCGGTAGCGCCCGCCCAACAGCCGGCCGGCCCGGAAATCGGGCAGCGCGGCGGCGACCACGGCGCCGAGCAGCACGATCGACCAGCCGACATACAGCCAGACCAGGAAGATCGGCACCGTCGAGACCGCGCCGTAGATCGTCTCGTAGACCGGGAACTGCACCAGATAGGCGGCGAACAGGCTCTTCGACAGTTCGAACAGCGCCGCCGCCACCACGCCGCCGATCAGCGCGTCCGGCCAGCGCACGGGCCGGTTCGGGATCACCAGATACAGGACCGTGAAGCCGACGCATTCGAACAGGAAAGGCAGCACCCCGACGAACGCCCCGACCGCATCGAAGGCGGCCGCCAACCCGGCCTGGGAAATCACCTGGGCCGTGACCGACAGACTCGCCCCGAACAGCAGCGGCGTCAGCGTCAGGATCGCCCAGAAGGACAGCAGGCGAATCAGGACCGGCCGCTTCTCCCGCACCCGCCAGATCGCGTTGAACGCCCCCTCGATGGTGGCGAGAAGCAGCACCGAGGTCAGGATCAGGGCGATGATGCCGGCGGCCGTGAGCCGCCCGGCATTGGCGGAGAAGTCGTCGAGATAACTCAGCACCGACTGGCCGACCTGGGGGACCAGCGTGTCGAAGATCAGCGCCTGGGCCTGGTTCTCGATCTCCCGAAACGCCGGGAAAGCCGAAAACAGGCTGAACGTGATCGTCATCAGCGGCACCAGCGCCAGCAGCGAGGTGTAGGTCAGTGCCGCTGCGGACCGGCCGCAGCCATCTTCCCCGAACCGGGCGGCGGCGAAGCCGATGAAGCTGCCCGTCACCCGGATCGGGCGGGGCAGACGGGCCGACCAGGCGCGCACGGCACCGGCCGACCGCCACGGAAGCGGGCCGGAGGCCGCTTTGCCGGTGCGGGCGGTTTGTGTAAGGTCCCGATCCGGCGCGCCGCTTCGATCCGCCCGGGCCTCGGTGCCGCCGTGGTTTTCGTTATCGCTGGAATTCTCACGCATGACCGTTTCGACCCCGCTGATGGCCGGCAAGCGTGGGCTTGTCATGGGCTTGGCCAACGACCGATCGATCGCTTGGGGGATCGCCAAGGCCTGCGCCGATGCCGGCGCCGAGCTGGCGTTCAGCTATCCGGTCGAACCGCTGTTGCGGCGGGTCAAGCCGCTGGCCGAATCGCTGGGATCGGAACTGGTACTGCACTGCGACGTGACCGATCAGGCCAGCATCGACGCCTGCTTCGAGGCGATCGGCCAGCGCTGGGGACGGCTCGATTTCCTGGTCCATGCGATCGCTTTCTCGGACAAGGCCGAACTGGACGGTGCCTACCTTAACACATCGCGGGAGAACTTCCTGCGCACGATGGACGTGTCCTGCTACAGCCTGACCGCGGTTGCGCAGAAGGCGGTGCCGCTGATGACCGGGGGCGGGTCGATCCTCACCCTGACGTATTACGGGGCGGAACGGGTCATGCCGCACTACAACGTCATGGGCGTGGCGAAAGCGGCGCTGGAGGCGAGCGTGCGCTACCTCGCCACCGATCTGGGCGGCCGGAACATCCGCGTGAACGCCATCTCCGCCGGGCCGATGAAAACGCTCGCCGCCAGCGGGATCGGGGATTTCCGCTACATCCTCAAATGGAATGAGCTCAACGCCCCGCTCAAGCGCAACGTCACGCTGGACCAGGTCGGCGCCTCGGGTCTGTATCTGCTCAGCGACATGGGCGCCGGCGTGACGGGGGAGGTCCACCACGTCGACAGCGGCTACCACACCGTGGGGATGCTGTCGGTCGACGCGATCCCGGAGACGGCCAAGCTGATGCAGGCGATGCTGCCCAAAGAGTGACGGCGACCCGCCCCCTTCTCCACCGTCACCCATTCCATCGGACGACCACAGGCCCGCGATGGCAGGCAACAGCTTCGGCACCGCGTTCCGCTTCACCACCTGGGGGGAGAGCCACGGCCCGGCGATCGGCTGCGTGGTCGATGGCTGCCCGCCCCGCATCCCGTTGAGCGAAGCCGACATCCAGCCCTTTCTGGACCGGCGGCGGCCGGGCCAGTCCCGCCACACCACCCAGCGGCGGGAACCCGATCGGATCAGGATCCTGTCCGGCGTGTTCGAAGGGCAGACCACCGGCACGCCGATCGCCCTGGTGATCGAGAATCAGGACCAGCGCTCCAAGGATTACGGCGAGATCGCCGCGAAGTTCCGGCCCGGGCACGCCGACATCACCTATTGGCAGAAATACGGCATCCGGGATTATCGCGGCGGCGGCCGGTCCTCGGCGCGGGAGACGGCGATGCGGGTCGCCGCCGGTGCGATCGCGCGCAAGGTGCTGGGGTCGGCGATCCGGGTTCGCGGCGCCTTGGTGCGGATGGGCCCGCACGGGATCAACCGGGCGGCCTGGGACTGGGATGCGGTCGACGGCAACCCGTTCTTCTGCCCCGACGCCACGGCCGCCGACCGCTGGGCGGCGGAGCTGGATGCGATCCGCAAGGCCGGCTCCTCGCTCGGCGCCGTGATCGAGATCGTGGCCACGGGTGTGCCGGCCGGCCTGGGCGAGCCGATCTACGACAAGCTCGACAGCGACCTCGCCCGGGCGCTGATGACGATCAATGCCGTCAAGGGGGTCGAGATCGGCGACGGGTTCGCCGCTGCGACCCTGCGCGGCGAAGACAATGCCGACGAACTGCGCATAGGCGCCGATGGGCAGCCCGAATTCCTGGCCAACCATGCCGGCGGCGTCCTGGGCGGGATCTCGACCGGTCAGGACGTCGTCGCCCGGTTCGCGGTCAAGCCGACCTCCAGCATCCTGACCCCGCGCCAAACGGTCGATCTGGACGGCAACGACACCGACATCCGCACCAAGGGCCGGCACGACCCCTGTGTCGGCATTCGGGCGGTGCCGGTGGGCGAGGCGATGGTGGCGCTGGTGCTGGCCGACCACCTGCTGCGCGCCCGCGGGCTGGGCCAGACCGTCTAGAGCCAGACCGTCTAGAGCCAGACCGTCTAGAGCCAGACCGTCTAGAGGCGGAGGCGCATCAGGCTGTGCCCATATAGGGGCTGTTTTCAGGCGTTCGAGACGTCAAGGGCGGACCGCCGCGCCGCGGTTCACCCCTGACGTCTGGAACCGCCCGTAGAAGACGGATCCCCAGGAGCGTCAAGGGCGCAGGCGGGGCGGGGGCCAAGGCGTCTCATCCGGCCGAAAGCTCGGACCATAGACGTTTGAGGTGACGGGGAACGTCGGTGGGCTGCAGGACGGCGCCACGGATCAGGCTGTCGAAATGGCCGATCAGCGACCGGGTCACCTCGGTTGCCGTGAGCACGAGATACATCTGGCCGATATAGATCGCCGCCCGCTTCGGCCCGAAGATGGTGACCGGAACGGAGTACCGTTCCCGCCCGTCGAACAGGAACCACCGGAACGTCGGATAGAGTTCGTCACAGCGCTCGATCATGTCCGCAAGCGCCTGGCGGCGGGCGCGTTCCTCGAGCTGGCGCCAGATGCCCTCGCCCCGAGCGAACGCGTTCACGCCCTGGATCGAGCTGCAGCATTCCATGTCGGTTTCGGGCCGCCGCTGGTAGGCGAGCCGCCCTTCCGCCGCCTCGATCGCCTGTTTCGGCGATTGCGTTGCGAAATGCGCCAGCTCGTAGCGCAGCGTATCCCGGGACTTGAGCAGATCCGGCAGCGTCGACGGCACATAGCGGATCTTGTAGCCGCTGGCCTCCTGATGCCAGGCGGCGAGGCGGGCATCGGCCGGGTTCAGCGCATCGGGCGCGATGCTCACCGTCTCCTCCAGCATCTCGGCGCCGAGCTGGTTCTCGGTCGTCAGCCCCAGCAGCCAATCCACGCTCACCCGTCGCGCCATGGCGATGGCGGTGAGGGAGTCCAGACGCGGCAGCCGATCATTGGCGGGCGACAGCAGTTGCGACAGCGTGCTGCGGTCGAGCCCCACCAGCGTCGCAAACGCACTGCGGCTTTGGCCGGATTCGGTGATGATCTGCTCCAGCCGGTCGCGGAAGCCGGCCAGGAACGCCCGTCTGTCCTTCATCTGTCTCGAATGCCCCGATCTGATGTATATCGTCAAGACTGTCGCATAAGCGCGACAGACGATGTGAACACGCGTGCGTGTTGTCGCCTTGTCCGGTACGGCCTCGAACGGGCATCGACGCCGTATGACCCGACAACGAATGGACGCTTCCGGCCCGGCCGTCGCCGGCCATGCCCATGCAGCATCCGACCTACGGCGCAGCGCCCGCCGGAACGCGGTCGAACTGCCGACGCTGGCCCTCGGCTTGGGCCTGCACGGCGCCTGGATCGCCCTTACCCTGGCGGCCGACAGTCTGCCGGCCTGGATCTGGCTGCCCACGCTGGCCTGGACGGTGGCCTGGTACGGCTCCTTCCAGCATGAGGCGATCCACGGGCATCCGACCAAGGATCGGCGGATCAACACCGCACTGGCCTGGATGCCCTACGCCCTGTGGGCGCCCTATCTGCGCTACCGGGCGACCCATCTGGCGCATCATCGGGACCAGCGATTGACCTGCCCGTTCGAGGATCCGGAGAGCTGGTACGTCATGCCGGCGACCTGGCGCCGGCTCGGCCGGCTCGGCCGGATACTTCTCGTGATCAACCAGACGCTGGTCGGCCGGCTGCTGCTGGGCCCGCCGATCGCCATCGCCCGCTTCCTTTGGGACGACGGGCGACGGCTGGCGCGCGGCGACCGGCGCCTGGCGCGGATCTGGGCGGTGCACGCCGGTGGCGCCGCGGCGGTCGCCCTGTGGCTGACCGGTGTGGCCGGCATCCCGCTGTGGCTGTACGCTGTCGGGGTGATCTACCCGGCCACCGCTTTGACCTTGCTGAGGTCCTTCGCCGAACACCGGGCAGCGGCCGATCCCGCCCACCGCACGGCGGTCGTCCGGGCCGAGGCCCCGCTGGCCTGGCTGTTCCTGCACAACAATCTGCACGTCGCCCACCACGCCCGGCCGCGGGTGCCATGGTATCGCCTGCCTCAGACCCATGCCGCACTGGCCGGGGACACGATCGCCGATCGGGGGGCCGGGCTGTTTGCCGGCGGCTATGCCGAGGTGTTCCGGCACTACGCGTTCCGGCCGATCGATCACCCGATCCACCCGCGGTTCCGGCCGGCGGGCGGCGGAGCGCCGAAAGGCCGCCGGGCCGGCGCATGAGACCGGGCCGCCCGCCGCCCTGTGCATCGCTGGGGATGTACGATCTGCCGGAGGTCGCGGCGGCCAACGACACCCTGTGGTCCGCCATCGCCGATCGGCTGCGAACGGTCGGCCCGACGGCGGTCCCCGATCGGCTCGACCGGTCGCGCCCGCTGGCCGAGATCTGGCGCGATCCCGGCCTGGTGCTGGCACAGACCTGCGGCTTTCCCCTGACCCACGGTTTCGCCGACCGTCTCACCCTGATCGGAACGCCGGTCTACGCAGCACCGGGCTGTAGCGGACCTGCGTATCGCAGCGCGCTGGTCGCCCGGGCCGACGACCCCAGGGCCTCGGTCGCCGCCTTCGCCGGGGCGCCGCTGGCGGTCAACGGGTTCGACAGCCAGTCCGGCTGGAACGCGTTGGCCCATGCGGTAGTGACCGGGACCCCACGGCCGGACCGCGCGATCGGGCGAATCGTGATCACGGGCGGACACCGGGCCAGCCTGCACGCCGTCGCCGTGGGCCGGGCCGACTGGGCGGCGATCGATGCGGTGACCTGGGATCTCCTGCGCCGCCACAGCCCCGAAGCGGTGTCCGGCCTCCGCCGGTTCGGCTGGAGCGCGCCGGCCCCCGGCCTGCCCTTCGTCACCGCAGCACACCGCCCCGGCGCCGATGTCGAACGCATCCGCGCGGCCATCGCGGCGGCCTTGGCGGACCCGGCAACGGCCCGGGCCCGATCGACCCTGGGGCTTGCGGGCCTGATACGACTGCCCCCAACCGCCTACGACCGCATCAGGGCGATGGCGCGGGCCACCCTCATGCTGCGCTGCACGGCGGAGGAAATGACCAACATCAATGAGGTAGGAGACGGGACGACGATAGCAATCGGGCCTGTCTGACGCCGGTCCCCTTCAGGTCCCCGGCCCCCGGACGGGTCGGCGGCGGCACCTTCCTTCTCCCGCGTGCCGGACCGGGCCGTCCCTCCCGCCAATCGGAGCCTCCGATGTCGGTCCGCAATCTCGACCGCCTGTTCAAGCCCCGGTCCATCGCCGTCATCGGGGCGAGCAAGCGTCCGCAGTCGGTCGGTGCCGTGCTCAGCCGCAACCTGTTCAATGCGGGCTTCGACGGGCCGGTCCTGCCGGTCAACCCGCGGGAGCAGTCGATCCGGTCGGCCATGGCCTATCCCAGCGTCGAGGCGCTGCCGATCATCCCGGACCTGGCGGTGATCTGCACCCCACCCCGGACGGTGCCCGATCTGATCGACCAGCTCGGCCGGCGGGGCACCAAGGCGGCGGTGGTGATCACCGCCGGGTTCGGCGAGGGCGGCGACGCGGAGGGCGAGGCCCTGATGCAGGCGACCCTGGACGCGGCCCGGCCGCATCTGCTGCGTATCGTCGGGCCGAACTGCGTCGGCGTGATGACACCGCATCGCGGCATCAACGCGAGCTTCGTGCACGTCAACCCGCTGCCGGGCGACATCGCCTTCGTCACCCAGTCCGGCGCGATCGCCACCTCCATCGTCGACTGGGCGACGGCGCGCGGGATCGGCTTTTCCCACGTCGTCTCCCTGGGCGACATGGGCGACGTCGATTTCGGCGACATGCTCGACTATCTCGCCATGGATCCCAAGACCAAGGCGATCCTGCTCTACGTCGAATCGATCACCCATGCCCGCAAGTTCATGTCCGCCGGCCGGGCGGCGGCGCGCACCAAGCCGGTGATCGTGATCAAGTCGGGCCGCAGCGAGGCGGCGGCGGTGGCGGCCGCCAGCCATACCGGCGCGCTCGCCGGGTCCGACGCGGTCTACGATGCCGCCTTCCGGCGGGCGGGGATGCTGCGGGTCAACGACCTGGCCGAGCTGTTCGATGCGGTCGAAACCCTGGCCATGGGCATCAAGGTGCGCGGCGACCGCCTGGCGATCCTGACCAATGGCGGCGGCATCGGGGTGCTGGCGACCGACCATCTGGTCGAAGACGGCGGCCGGATGGCGACCCTGTCGGACGCCACGATGCAGGCCCTCGACGCGCAACTGCCGCCGACCTGGTCGAAGGGCAACCCGGTCGACATCATCGGCGACGCGCCGGGATCGCGCTACGCCGGCGCCTTGAAGGCCCTGCTGGACGACCGGGGACAAGACGCGATCCTGGTGATGAACTGCCCCACGGCGGTGGCGGATTCGCTGGAAGCCGCCCGGGCCGTGGTCGCGACGCTGGACGCCTATCCGGGTGGGTCGACCCGCCGACCGGCGGTCTTGACCAGTTGGCTCGGCGAGGGCGCGGCACTGGAGGCACGCAAGCTGTTCGCCCAGCGCCGGATCCCGACCTACGAAACCCCGGGCCAGGCGACGCGGGCCTTCATGCACCTGGTGCATTATCGACACAACCAGGAGCTGCTGATGGAGACCCCGTCGGCCCTGGCCGATGACGGCCCGGTCGATGTCGACGCCGCCCGGGCAATCATCGACCGGGTGTTCGCCGAAGGCCGGGACGTGCTGACCGAACCGGAGGCCAAAGCGGTGCTCGCAGCCTTCGGGGTGCCGGTCATCCGAACCGCCACCGTCGCGGACCCCCAGGCGGCGGCGCGGGAAGCCGCGGCGATCGGCAAGCCGGTCGCCCTCAAGATCCTGTCGCCCGATATCCTGCACAAATCCGATATGGGCGGTGTGCGCCTCAATCTGAGGACCCCCGACCAGGTGCGGGCGGCGGCCGAGGACATGCTGGCGACCATCGCCGCCCAGATGCCGGACGCCCGCATCGAGGGCTTCACCGTCCAGGCCATGGCCAACATGCCCGGCGCGCACGAACTCATCGTCGGGATCGCCGACGATCGGCTGTTCGGGCCGACCATCCTGTTCGGCAAGGGCGGTACGGAGGTCGAGGTCGTCAAGGACAGCGCGATCGCGCTGCCGCCGCTCAACTCCGTCCTGGCCCGCGACACCCTGCGCCGGACCCGGGTCTGGGACCTCTTGCAGGGCTATCGCAACCGGCCGCCGGCCGATCTCGACGCCCTTGCCGCCACCCTGATCCTGGTCGGCCAGATCGCCATCGACCTGCCGGAGGTGGCGGAGCTCGACATCAACCCGCTGCTGGCCAACGAGACCGGGGTTTTGGCGCTCGATGCCCGGATCAAGCTGCGCCGGCCGGCCGACGGCGCCCGGGGCGGCGCAGGCGCCGGCCGGCTGGCCATCCGGCCCTATCCCAAGGCGCTGGAGAAGCTGGTGACCTTGCGGGACGGGCGGCGGTTCCTGCTGCGCCCGGTACGGCCGGAGGACGAGCCGCTCCTGCAGGGGATGATCCAGCGCTCCGCCCCCGAAGACGTGCGCTTGCGGTTCTTCACCCCGCTCAGGGAGCTGTCGCACCCGCAAGCCGCCCGGCTGACCCAGATCGACTACGATCGGGAGATGGCGCTGGTCGCCATCGCCCCCGACGACCGGTCGCCCCGGCAGGACGCCCTGTACGGGGTGGTCCGCATCGCCGCCGATCCCGACAACGAGCGGGCGGAATACGGGGTGATGGTCCGCTCCGACCTCAAGGGCAAGGGCCTGGGCCACGCGCTGATGGACGAGATCCTCGGCTATGCCGCGCAGCGCGGGATCGGGGAGGTGTACGGGGAGGTGTTGCGGGAGAACACCACGATGCTGGCGATGTGCCTGGAACTGGGGTTCCAGCGCAGCGTCGACCCGGACGACCCCGGCATCATGCTGGTGCGCTGCGACCTGGACCGCTACCGGGCCCGGGCGGCCGAGTGACCGCCCGGGCGGCCTCCCCCACTACCCCTCCGGCTCCCTCTCGCCGGGCTCGACGCAGCGCCCCTCCAGCAGGTCGCAGGCCTCGATGCCGCCGAACCCCGGCGACGGGCGGCCCCGTCCGAACCAGCGGCGGTCCGCCGGCCCGCAGGCATCGGTCCGGATCACCGTGTAGAGTGCCGGGTTGACGCCCAGACCCTCGATCCGGGGGAACACGCCGGCCGCCCGCATCCGGGCGGCCGCCGCGGCGAACGCCTCCGGGCTTTCCCAGACGGCGATGTTGATGAGCCGGAACCGGTCGTCCGGCTGCAGGCTGCGGTGCAGCGCCGTCGCGACATAGCCGGGCTCCCGCGACAGGAAATCCCGGGCAGCTTCCCAGGCCTCGACGACGGTCTCCAACCGGCCGTCCGGCACCTCGAAGACGTTGATCAGCGTGACGTCGGCCGCCGCCGGCCCCGCCGTCGCGGCCAGCACGACCGCAGCGGTGCACAACTGTCTGATGGAGGACATGATGGCTTTCCTGGCTATTAGATAGTGTGCTATATATAAATCCAAAGCTTGCTATTCAAGAGGCCGGATTCGACGTCGGCGGAGCGCGCCGCGGTGTCCGTATCAAGCCGGTATCGCCTGGAGCCTGCCGGCTGAGAAGAGAGGAGCGGAACCCGGCCCACCGAGTATCGAACACGAGAACGCCCACCCCGGAGGTTTCCCGAGGCGGGCGCTTCACTCATTGGACAGGCCTGGGCCGGTCGGGGATCACTCCGCCGCCAGGCTTTCGCTGCGGCCTTCGCGGCCGAGCTGGTCTTCCAGCTCCTTGACCGCGATCATGGTCTTCACGACGCTGTCCGGGGTCAGGCTCATGCTGTCGATCCCGAGCTCGACCAGGTATTTGGCGATCTCGATGTAGTCCGACGGCGCCTGGCCGCAGATGCCGCTGTGCCTTCCGTTACGCTGCGCCCCTTCGACCGCGGCCTTCAGGAACGCGAGCACGCCCGGATCCCGTTCGTCGAAGTCGAACGCCACCATCTGGCTGTCCCGGTCGACCCCCAGGGTGAGCTGGGTGAGGTCGTTCGAGCCGATCGAGAAGCCGTCGAACAGCTTCGCGAACGCGTCGATCAGGATGACGTTGTTGGGGATCTCGCACATCACATAGACTTCGAGCCCGTTCTGACCGCGGGCGAGCCCTTCCTCCGCCATCATGGCGAGGACCTTCTCCGCCTCGTCGATCCGGCGGCAGAACGGGATCATCAGCTTGAGATTGGTCAGCCCCATATCGTTGCGGACCCGCCGCATCGCCGCGCATTCGAGCGCGTAGGCCTCTTGATACGCCGGATGGGCGTAGCGGGAGGCCCCGCGGAAGCCGATCATCGGGTTCTCCTCGACCGGCTCGAACCCGCGGCCACCGACCAGGGACGCGTACTCGTTGGACTTGAAGTCCGACATCCGCACCACGACCGGCTTGGGATAGAACGCCGCGGCGATCGTGCCCACGCCCTCGGACAGCTTCTCGATGAAGAAGGCAGCGCCCGGATTGCCGCCACGGTCCCGGTACGGCTCGATCATCGCTTCGATCTGGGCACGCTGGCCGGCATCCGCCACCTGCTCGGGATACAGCAGGGCCATCGGATGGGCCTTGATGTACTCGTTGATGATGAACTCCATCCGGGCCAGGCCCACCCCGTCATTGGGCAGGAAGCTGGTCTTGAACGCGATCTCGGGGTTGCCGAGATTGATCATGATGTGGGTGTTTGGCTTCTGGATCGAGCTCAGATCGGTGCGTTCGATCTCGAACGGCACCTCGCCCTTGTAGATGTTGCCCACATCCCCTTCCGCACAGGAGACGGTGACCACACCGACATCCTTGAGCCGCTCGGTCGCCTCCTGCGCGCCGACGACGGCCGGAATGCCGAGCTCCCGCGCCACGATGGCGGCGTGACAGGTTCGGCCGCCGCGGTTGGTGATGATGGCCGCAGCCGTCTTCATCACCGGCTCCCAGTCCGGCGTCGTGGTGTCGGAGACCAGCACCTCACCGGGCTGGAAGTCGGACAGATGGGCCACGTCCGTGATCACCCGGGCCCGGCCCTGGCCGATCTTGGTGCCGACCGCGCGGCCTTGGGTGACGATCTCGCCCGTACCCTTGAGGACGTATTCCTCCAGCATCGTGCCGGATTTCTGCGAGGCCACCGTCTCCGGCCGGGCCTGGACGATGTAGAGTTCCCCATCGACGCCGTCGAGCGCCCATTCGATGTCCATCGGCATCGGCCGGCCGCGGCGGGCGGTGTAGTGATCCTCGATCTTGATGGCGTAGTCGGCCAGGGTCAGCACCTGCTCGTCGGTCAGGCAGAACCGCTTCTGGTCGGCTTCCGGGGTGGGCACGTTGACCACCGGGTGGCGCGCGGTGTTGCGCGCATAGACCATCTTCATCTGCTTCAGGCCCAGGGTCCGGCGGAGAACCGCGCGGTGGCCCTGCTTGAAGGTCGGCTTGTGGACGTAGAACTCGTCGACGTCGACCGCCCCTTGCACCACGTTCTCGCCCAGCCCGTAGGCGCCGGTGATGAACACCGAATCCTTGAAGCCGCTTTCGGTGTCGATGGTGAAGATCACCCCGGCCGATTTCAGGTCGGAGCGGACCATCTTCATCACGCAGGCCGACAGCGCCACCTTGAAATGGTCGAAGCCCTGGTCGGTGCGGTAGCTGATCGCCCGGTCGGTGAACAGCGAGGCGTTACAGCGCTTGACCGCGTCGAGCAGCATCTCCTCGCCATGGATGTTCAGATAGGTGTCGTGCTGACCGGCGAAGCTGGCGTTCGGCAGGTCTTCGGCCGTGGCGGAGGACCGCACGGCGACCGACAGCTCGTCGCCATAGTCCTCCTGCAGCGTCCGATAGGCGGCCAGGATCTCGTTCTTGGTCTGTTCGGTCAGGCCGCAGGCATAGACGATCTCCCGCGCCTGACGGCCGGCCTTGGCCAGCGCCTTGACGTCGGACTTGTCGAGATCGTCGAGCAGGGCGTGCAGCTTCGGCCATGCCCCGGCAGCGGAGATCGCGTCGCGATAAGCGTCGGCCGTGACGGCGAAGCCGTTGGCCTGCTTGACGCCCAGCGGCAGCAACTCGCGATACATCTCACCCAAGGACGCGTTCTTGCCGCCGACCAGCGGGACGTCGTCGATCGTGAGATCCTCGAACCAACGGATATATGTGGGGGCGGGGGACATCGAACGCTCCTTACCTGTGGTCTCCCCCGTCGAGGGAGCCGTGTCGTAGGGGGCGCGCCGACGGGCCCCGTGTCCCGGCGAGTTGCGAGAACGGATGGTCGACGCGACGAGACGGTAACCCTTGCCTCCCAGGGTGCCCTCGGAGGTGGATCCGGTCCGGCTGCGATGGTGGGGCGCGGATCCCCGCTTCAATCGGCCGGTCCGGCCGGTCGGATAGGCGCTAAGGTGGCCGTCGCCACCCGCCGCCCCCGCCGGCTTGGCCGCGACGGTGGACCCGGACCGCGCGTGTTGGGGATGACCTACGTCAATGGACCCAGGCGCATCTCGTCCCGCGGGCCGGCGCAGACACCGGTTTGACGTGCGTCAACGCTGTTGAGCAGGGGCGAGCGCAGTCTCCGGGTTGTTCTCAACGATGTGTTTCAGCATCGGGACTCCCACGAGCCCGCCGGCCCTCCCAGCCCCCAGGCACACGCGACTCCCGATGCGCAGTCGGGATCGGAAAGGCCCTGTGCCCTCATGCTGACCATCAGCACGGAAAAGGCCGGATACATCATCGTCCGTGCCCGCCAATTCGATGTGAAAGTCCCCAGTGACGATGACGGCGGCTCCAATCCCACCGACGACGCCGCCATGGAAGCGTTGGAAGAACTGCCTGACGATACCAGCGAGACCGAGTTGCAGGACGCCATCCGACAACTGAACCGGGACGAGCAGATCGACCTGGTCGCCGTGACCTGGATCGGGCGGGGCGACTACGATGCGGGCGATTTCGCCTCCGCCCGCCAGGATGCCGCAGACCGCTGGAACCGGCATACGGCGGAGTATCTTGCCGGGATGCCGCTGTTGGCCGACTACCTCGAAGAAGGCCTCGACTCCCTGGGCGTCGAGGTGCGCGAGGACGAGTACCGGCGGTAGGCGGAGCGGAGGCCGGGCGGCCACGGCCGCACGCCCGCCCGCGCCGACGCGACCCGGGAAGGCCGCAGGCCGACGATGGCGGGACCGGGACCCCTCGGCGGGACCCGTCACGCCCCGGCCTGCCCCTTTCCACACCGCCCATGCCCGGAAGAAAATCGAAGCCTTTGTAATAACATCTATTCATTGGCAACACGGGCGAATAGTAATAATAGCTTGTCTGGGATTATCCATGTCCGCTCAACTTTTACGGCCTATTCGATAGCTGAGGCGCCGCTTGACACTATGCCGCTGTGTCGATTGCTTGACGTCAACGGGAAGCCTGCCGGCGTCGCGGATCGGGAGCGTGTCACGCCACCGTTCCCGGCGTCCGCCGGTCAACTGATCGCGTACTGGTCCAGCCTTCCGCCGGGTCGATCGCTGCCGCGACGGTCGGCCGTCGACCCGGCGGCGATGGTCCGCATCCTGCCGAACCTGTTTCTGGTGAGGCGCGAGCGGGTCGACACGCGCGCCAGGCTGAAGTTCGGTGTGCACGGGACCGGCGTGGTCGACATCCTGCGCATGGACCTGTCGCAGAAGTATCTGGACGATCTGCTGCCACCGGACGCCGCCGGCCGGGTCGCAGCGGCGATCGATCTGGCGATGGACGAACGGATGGTGGTGCGCCAACGCCTGTGGTCGGTTTTCCCGGGCCGGGATCACATCCTGGTCGACCGCACCATCTGCCCCCTGGAGGCCGATGACGGACAGTGCACCATGGCCATTGGGGCACTTGTCCGGTGTGCGGCGACCGACACGGCACCCCTGGGCGCCGGTGCCGAAGATCCGGAATAGGTCGCAGCCCTCGAGCAAGGGTGGGACATGAGGGTGCCTCACCCTCATGTCCGACCCTTGCTCTCCAAGGTCATCCTGCTTTAGAGCGTTTTTAGGGACTATCGGGTCGATCTGTTGACGTGTGCCGGATCGATCCGTGGAGGCGCGTAGCACGGCGCGATGCGGTGCCATCGGGCAAGCGGCGCAACGCAG
>JANQKE010000080.1 GCA_028281265.1 Alphaproteobacteria bacterium
CCGCGCGATTTCCGGCGATGGTTCCATGATCGTCGGCTACCAGGCCATTGATTCGGACTCTTTTGCGGTTCGATGGCGTGGCGACGGCACCGGCATGACGCAACTCGATACGACTTTGCCCGGCGATGTCGCCGTGCTCGAATCCTGGGCCTACGGCGTCTCGGACGACGGTGGCGTCATTGCCGGGGTCGCGCGCGACGCCAATGATCTGAGCCGCTTCGCCGTCCGGTGGTCCGGCGACGATCTGGATCTGGAGGCTCTCGGTGGCATTCCCGTCGACAGGCAGTCGATCGCGCTCGGCGTGTCCGGCGACGGGGCGACGATCGTCGGCAGCCATTTCGATGTCGAGCCCGAGATCAACGGAATGGCCTTCGCGTGGACCGCGGCCGGCGGCTTGGTCACGCTCGATCCGTTGGGCGACGGAACGAGCGTGATTGACGTGAGCGCGATCGCCCGCGCGGCCGACCAGGACGGCGACGTCATCGTCGGCACCATCCGCACCGGCCCCTATCCCGTGACCCAAGCTGTCCGCTGGGTCGACGGTGGGACGCCCGAGAGCCTTGGTTCGCTGGCCGGGCCGGTTGGAATATCGGAGGCATGGGACGTCTCCGATGACGGCGCGGTGATTGTCGGCCAGACGCAAGTGATACCCGGTCTGATCCTGCGCGCCATGCGCTACACCGATGTTGACGGAATGGAGACCGTCGAAGGCTGGCTGCGCCGCAATGGCGTGGTCATCGGCCAAGACATCACCCGCCTCGCGCACGGCGTCAGCGCCGACGGCTCCGTTGTCGTCGGCGCCGCCGAGGACGATCGGATGTTCATCGCGCGCGGGCCCGCCGCCCCCGGCGGCGGCGAACCGGGTGGCGGCGATCCGGGTGGCGGCGATCCGGGTGGCGGTGACCCTGGCGGCGGAGACCCCGGCGGCGGTGACCCTGGCGGCGGAGACCCCGGCGGTGGCGATCCGGGCGGTGGTGACCCTGGCGGCGGAGACCCCGGCGGTGGCAGTGATCCCGAACCGGGTATGATCATGATCGACGACCTCTCCCAATCGCTCGCCGATGCGGGTGCAACAAGCAGTGCGGTCGTTTCCAACTTCAATACTCTGCTCAACGGCGCCGGTAGCCGGCCGCTCGATCGACGCGCCGATTCCGGGGGTTCGATCTTCTGGGCGACGGGCGATCTGGGCCGCGCGGATCATGGCGCCCAAGACGGCGGCTTTGGGCTCGGCGAGATCGGCGTCGGCCGCAATTTCGGCGCGGTGCAGCTAAACGCTGCCTTCGGCGCTTCCCGCCAGGTGCAGAACACCGCGTTCGGCGGCGAGACGCGGGTCAACAGCTTGTTCGCCAAGCTGGAGGGCATGTCGATGCTGTACGGCGATGAAGACAGCGGCCTGTGGGCTGTGCTGACCGGCGCGGGCGCGCGGGGCACCGCCGAGACCGGCCGCAACTATCTGGCCAATGGCGGCTTGGTCGTCTCGTCGTCCGGCTCGACCGACGTCTCAGGCTACGGCGTTCGCGGGCGCCTGCAATGGAACAACGCGTTCGCCCATACCTCGCCCTTTGCCGAACTGTCCTGGTCGCGAGCCTGCGTCGACGGTTACGCTGAAAGCGGCGGGCCGTTTCCGGCCACATTCAACCGTCAGTGCGGATCGGAAACGCTGGCGCGCTACGGTGGCGATGCGAGCGTGCCGGTCACCGATCGGGTTCGCGTGACCGCAACACTGCAAGGCGTGCACCGGATTGGCGGCTCGCCCGGCGAGACCAGCGGCCAGGTGACGGGGCTTGGCACGTTCAACTTGGCAGTTCCGTCGGACGATGATTTCTGGGCGCGAGGCGGCGTCGGCTTTGAGACCGATCTCGGATCAGCATCGATGCTGAGCGTGACGGTCAACGCAACAACGCAAGGCAGTGCCCCGAGCAGCTGGTTTTCGGCCAGCTGGCGCAAGCGGTTCTAGAGCATCCTGCGTCCTAACGGATGCAGGATGCTCTAAATCTTTGAAATAGATCAACTTATCTGCGTTCAGATGAGTCTATCTGAACGCAGGTTGATCTAGCCCGTTCTTGAAATCCGCACACCAGATCGGCGTGACATGGCTTGCGCGGAGAGCGGAGCGAGTATGAAATCGCCGCAGCGTGTCTTCCGCTTTCCGAGAAGTTCAAATGACGTGCCATCGCCGGTCCTTGCAAGGATCAGGGCGCCCGTGAAACCGAGAAGGCAGGGATTGGCGGCAAACCGGTCGTCAGCTTAGCTGGCGATTTCGGCCCATCGGTGCCGGTCGCGGGTCGATCAAACACCCGCGTCGCAGTCTGTCGCCGCTCACCGAGAGCGTACCGTCGACCGCTTGCATCACATTTCGCTACAGGTGCCTCGCGCCCCAATCTTCTTCGAGGCGGCGTGTCAGGAACTTCGTGTCTCCATGGAACCCGTCCAGAACCGGACAACCCACCTGCCGCTAACGACGGACACATCACGTGATACCGACACCGTCACCAAAGCGACCCTTGCCACGGGGGGCCGCTGGCCTACGCTGTTGGTCAAGCAAATCGGAGCCGGGTGAACAGGTCATGGGCAGCATGGGGTTCGGAACGAAAGCACCGCTCTCGTCGCCTTCCGGTGCGGCGATAGCGCGATCCGCCGGCTTGCGCATCCCATCGGTGGTGATCGCCTTGCTGGCACTCGCGATCATCGGGCCCGCCGCCGCTCAGCAGGGGCCGATGCCGGTGACGGTGGCCAGCCCGCTGGTCCAGGAACTGGTCGAATGGCAGGAGTTCACCGGCCAGTTCGCCGCGGTGGAGACGGTCGAGGTGCGGCCGCGGGTCAGCGGTTATCTGGACTCGGTCTATTTCCAGGACGGGGAGCTGGTCGAGCAGGGCCAGCTTCTGTTCATCATCGACCAGGCCCCGTTCGAGGCCGCGCACGCCGCCGCCGAAGCCCGGCTGGCGCAAGCCCGCGCCCGCCTGACGCTGGCCGACAGCCAACTCGACAGGGCCCGCGGCCTGCTGGCCAACAACAACATCTCCCGCGCGGCGTTCGACGAGCGGCAGGAGGAGCTGCGCGCCGCCAGCGCCGCGGTGCAGGAGGCCGAGGCCAATCTTCAGCTCGCCGAGCTCGACCTCGACTACACGGTGATCACGGCCCCGATCGCCGGCCGCATCGGCCGTCGGGAGGTCAGCGTCGGCAATCTCGTCATCGGTGGGGCCGCCGGCAGCACGACGCCGCTGACCACGATCGTCTCCGTCGATCCGATCCGGTTCGAGTTCGACATGAGCGAGGCGTATTTCCTGCGCTACCAGCGGGCCGGTGCCCAGAGCATTCTCGAAAGCCATCGGGACGGCGGGGTCCGGGTCGAAGCCCGGCTGTTCGATGAGGCCGACTGGCCGCGGGAAGGCCGCATCGACTTCGTCGACAACCGGGTCGACCGAACATCGGGCACCATCCGGATGCGGGCGGTGTTCCCCAACCCGGACGGGTTTCTGACCCCCGGGCAGTTCGGGATCCTGCGGCTGCCGGGCTCGCCGCGCTATCCGGCGATCCTGCTCCCCGACCAGGCCATCCTCAACGACCAGGACCGGCGCATCGTCTACATCGTCAACGCCGACAACGTGGTCGAGCCGCGGGTGATCCGACCGGGCCCGCGGGAACTCGGCCTGCGCATCATCCGCACGGGTCTGGAGCCCGACGACCGGGTGATCATCAACGGCCTGCTGAGAGCCCGGCCCGGGGCACCGGTGACGCCTATCGAAGGCACGATCGAGCTGCCCGACCCGTCATGAAGGCGTTCACCCACTTCTTCATCGACCACCCGGTCTTCGCCTCGGTGGCTTCGATCCTGATCGTGCTGCTGGGCGGTTTCGCCTATGTGCAACTGCCGGTCGCCCAGTATCCGGAGATCGCGCCGCCGACCATCACCGTCAGTGCCGTCTACCCCGGTGCCTCGGCCGAGACCGTGGCCGAAACCCTGGCCACCCCGTTGGAGCAGGAGATCAACGGGGTCGAGAACATGCTCTACATGACCAGCCAGTCGACCAGCGACGGCGCGGTCAGCATCTCCATCGCCTTCGAGATCGGCACCGATCTCGACACCGCGCAGGTGCTCGTCCAGAACCGGGTGGCGATCGCCGAGCCGCGGTTGCCGGAAGCGGTGCGCCGGCAGGGCATCGTGGTGCAGAAGCGCTCCCCGGACATCATGATGGTCATCCACATGACCTCGCCGGACGGCAGCCGCGATCAGCTCTATCTCTCGAACTACGCCACCTTGCAGGTGCGCGATGTGCTGGCGCGGATCGACGGGGTCGGCGACGTCCTCGTGTTCGGTCAGGACTACGCGATGCGGATCTGGCTCGATCCGGATCTCCTGGCCGCCCGCAACCTCACCGCGGGCGACGCGGTGGCGGCCGTCCGCGGCCAGAACGTCCAGGTCGCCGCCGGGGTGCTCAACCAGCCACCGGTGCCGACCGAGGCGGCGTACGAGCTGACGGTCGAGACCCAAGGCCGGCTTGTCACCCCGCGGGAGTTCGAGAACATCATCGTCCGGACCGACGCGCTGGGCAGGGTCACCCTGCTCGACGATGTGGCGCGGGTCGAGGTCGGCGCCCAGACCTACAGCCAGACCGGCTATCTCGACGACCGCCAGGCGGTGCCGATGCTGATCTTCCAGCGCCCTGGCTCCAACGCGCTGGAAACCGCGGCCGACATCCAGACCGCGATGGCGACCCTGGCGGCGGAGTTCCCGCCGGGCGTTGCGTTCGAGATCGTCTACAACCCGACCGACTATGTCGCCGAGAGCGTGGACGCGGTGTTCCGGACGCTGTTCGAGGCCGCTGCCCTGGTCATCCTGGTGATCGTGCTGTTTCTGCAGAGCTGGCGGGCCTCGATCATCCCGATCATCGCGATCCCGGTCTCTCTGATCGGCACCTTCGCGCTGATGGCGGTGTTCGGATTCTCCCTCAACACCTTGACTTTGTTCGGACTGGTGCTGGCGATCGGCATCGTGGTCGATGACGCCATCGTCGTGGTGGAGAATGTCGAGCGGCAGTTGCGCGCCGGGCTGTCCCCTCGGGACGCTGCCCGCAGGACCATGGAGGAGGTCTCGGGCGCGCTGATCGCCACCACGCTGGTGCTGATTGCGGTGTTCGTGCCGGCTTCCTTGATGAGCGGCATCACCGGCCAGTTCATGCGGCAGTTCGCGCTGACCATCGCGACGGCGACGGTGGTCTCGACCTTCGTGTCGCTGACCTTGAGCCCCGCCCTGTGCGCGCTCGTCTTCAAACCCGACGCCGAAACGCAAACGCGGCAGCACTCCCCCCTGACATGGCCGTTCCGGGCCTTTTTCGGTGGGTTCAACTGGCTGTTCGACCGGCTGGCCGGTGGCTATGGTGGGCTGACCCGGCGGCTGGTCCGGCTGCCGCTGATCGTGCTGCCGATCTATGCCGGGCTGGTGGTGCTGTCGTTCGTGCAGTTCGAGCGGGCGCCGACCGGCTTCATCCCCGACCAGGATCAGGGCTATCTGATCACGGTGGTCCAGTTGCCGCCTGGCGCCGCCCTGTATCGGACGGAAGAGGTGGTGCAGCGTGCCTCGGCCATCTTGAGGGGCATCGACGGCGTCGAGCACACGGTCGGTTTTGCCGGGTTCGACGGGGCGACGTTCACCAACGCCTCCAACGCCGGGGTGATCTTCAGCACTCTGACCGACTACGGCACCCGGCCGCCCTCCTTCGCGCTGATCGGACAGTTCAACCAGGCACTGTTCCAGATCCAGGAGGGGTTCCTGTTCACCTTGCCGCCGCCGCCGGTGCCGGGCGTCGGCTCGGCCGGCGGGTTCAAGCTGATGATCCTCGATCAGCGCGCCCGCGGGCTGGAGACGCTCGAAGCCGTCACCCAGGATCTGGTGGCCGAGGCGAACCGGAGCGGTCTGGCGGTCGGTGCCTTCTCCCTGTTCAACACCCGTACGCCGCGGATCTACGCCGATCTCGACCGGGTGCGGGCGGAGATGCTGGGCGTCTCCCCCGATCGGCTGTTCGAGACCATCGAGATCTATCTCGGCTCGGCCTATATCAACGACTTCACCTTTCTCGGCCGCAGCTACCGGGTGACCGCCCAGGCCGACGGCGCCTTCCGCCAGGATGTGGACGATATCGCCGATTTGCGGACCCGCAATGCCGCGGGGGAGATGGTGCCGATCGGCTCGGTGGCGACCTTCCACGATACGACCGGCCCGCAGCGGGTGGAGCGGCACAATCTCTTCGACGCCGCCGCCATCCAGGGTACCGCGCTGCCGGGCCGGTCGACCGGGGAGACCCTGATCGCGCTCGAACAGCTCGCCGAACACCGCCTGCCCGATGGCTTCGGCTACGCCTGGACCGAGCTCAGCCTCCAGGAACGCCTGGCGACCGGGGGTCTTGAGATCTTCTTGCTCTCGGTCGTCTTCGTCTTCCTGGTCCTGGCGGCTCAATACGAAAGCTGGTCGTTGCCGCTGTCGGTGATCCTGATCGTGCCCATGGGACTGCTGGCCGGGGTCTCGGGTCTCCTGTTCCGCGGGATGTCCGTGGACATCCTGGGACAGGTGGCGTTCGTCGTCCTGGTCGGTCTCGCCGCCAAGAACGCCATCTTGATCGTCGAGTTCGCCCGTCAGGCCGAACAGCAGGGGAAGGACCGGTTCGCCGCCGCCGCCGAGGCCGCGCGCACCCGACTGCGGCCGGTGCTGATGACCGCCCTGTCGTTCATCCTGGGTGTTGTGCCGCTGGTGGTCGCCACCGGTGCGGGCTCGGAGATGCGCCAGGCCCTGGGCACGGCCGTGTTCGCCGGGATGATCGGCGTGACCGTTTTCGGTCTCATCTTCATGCCCGCCTTCTACACCGGCATTCGCGGCGTGGTGGCTTGGCTGGGCCGGGATCGGTCGCCCCGCCGTCGCCGGCGGGGCGGGCGGAGCGGGTGAGGGCGGACCCGGGCGCGACTTGCAGGGTGTGCAACGACAGGGCCGTCCGTGTCCGAAACGAAAAAAAGGCCGTTTCCGGGGCTGGCTACCCGCGATCAACATCGTAGCGGACGTTTGGAGTCGCGCCGCCGCATACCAAAAAGTGTGCGGCATCGCCGGCCTGCAGCGGGGAGAAGCGTGCCGGTTCCCGGTCGCGGCTGCCGGTGTCGGGGTCCGCGAGCGCCCGCGCCTTGACGGCCCCGACGCCGGAGTTGCGCTTCTAGACGTGGTCGCCGGTCCCCTTATAGTATTGAGTTTAAATCACATTGTCGGAAACCGCTGGTCCCGCCCGCCCTAATGGCCGGCCCATGGCGATTCCGCGGATCGCGGATGCCCGGGGCGATGCCGGTGTCACCGGACACGCAAATCCATACTGTAATTGTGTCTATACGGTTTTATTCGAACGGTCACAAATCATGTAAGTAATTATACTTGTAATCATATCGATTTCATTTTGGCTGTATACTCTCTCTTAAGACATCGTGGTCTATTCGGTGAATGATCGTCGAAAGACCAAAGCCCGTCTTGGAGGTAATAGGATATGAGCTTTACAAACTCACGATCGCTGAGCATCGGTCACAAGAGCCTCGCCGGCGTGGGCTTCGTCGCTGCCCTTGGGATCGGCATCGGTGTCGTCGGCTTTGCTATGGTCGGACAGGTCGACAGCCGGCTGAACACGATCACCGATATCACCGCCCCGCTGGTGGAGACGACCGACGATCTGATCCGCGAAGTGGCGGAGATGCACAAGGTCGCCGTCGAGATCCTCGCCGACGAGGATCTGGCCAACATCGATGCCCGAACCACCGAACTGTCCGCGGCCATGGTGCGGTTGGAGGCGACCGAAGCCGAGCTATACGCGTTGCCCTTGCCCGATGACATCCGCGCCAACGTCGCCGATGCCCTGGCTCTGCGCACCGATTTCGAGGACAGCATCGCCGAGATGAAGGTCGAGCACCAGCTCGAGCTCGAGTCAGAACAGCTTGCCGATCGGCGCACGGCGGAGTTCGACGCGGTCGGCGACCAGTTGCTCGCCAGCCTTGCCGGCATCGCCGAGGTTAACGAACAGGAAATGGCCGACGCGGAGGAGGAGGCCGATCGGCTGGTCGCCTCTGGCCAGGCCAGCGCCGAACGGCTGAACGAGCTGATCGGTCTCTTGTTCGAGGAGGATTACCCGGCCGTCGAGGCGTCCTTCGCGCTTCAGGTGATCGTCGAGGCACTGGAAGGCCACGCCGAAAGCTATCTCGCCATCGAGGATTCGGCCCGTTTGGTCGGGGCCCGTGCCGCCTTCGACGAGGTCGCCGACAGCGCCCAGCCCTGGTTCGACCTGCTGCTGTCCTTGAGCGAAAGCGATGCCGAAATCCAGGAGCTGCGGGATCTCGAAGCGCTGTTCGACCGTTGGATCGACCAGGCCGGCGAGGAGGACCAGCTCTTCGACTCCCATGAGGAGATGCTCGAGCACGAGCTCAACGCCGACATCCTGGCCGAGACCATGGACGACCGGGCCGATGCGCTGATCGGCGCGCTCAACCAGATCGCCGATGCCGGCGATGCGGAGAACGATGTCGCCGACGATGCCGTCGCCGCCGCGGTCGGTCTCGCCAACATGCTCATCGGCGTGTTGACCCTGCTGCTCTTGGCGGTCGCCGCAGGCGTCGGTCTGTTCGTCCAGCGCGGTGTCGCCCGGCCGCTCGACCGCATGGCCAGCGTGATGGAAGTTCTGGCGAAAGGGGATCATTCCGTCGAGGTCGAAGGCCAGCACCGGCAAGACGAGATCGGCGCGATGGCGCGCTCGGTCGACGTCTTCAAGCAGAACGCCATCGAGCGGGAGGCTCTGGAGGCCGAACAGCGGACCGCCCAGGAAGCGCGCGAACGCCGGGCCAAGGCGATGGAAGAGCTGATCGAGGGCTTCGATGCCGAAGCGGCGGCGATCCTCGAAACCCTGGGCTCCGCCTCGGAGGAACTGGACGCCACCGCACAGTCGATGCAGCGCACCGCCGAGCATTCGACCGAACGGGCGACCACGGTGGCCACCGCGACCGAGCAGGCGGCCGCCAACGTCCATTCCGTCGCCTCCTCGACCGAGGAGATGGCCAGCTCCATCGCCGAGATCCGCCAACAGGTCACCCGGTCGAGCGATATCGCCCAGGAAGCCCGGGGCGAGGCCGAACAGGCCGCCGACGTCATCCAGGGCCTGGTCGAGCGGGCCAGGCAGATCGGCCAGGTGGTCGATCTGATCAACGGCATCGCCGAGCAGACCAACCTGCTGGCGCTCAACGCCACGATCGAGGCGGCGCGGGCCGGGGACGCCGGCAAGGGCTTCGCCGTCGTCGCCAACGAGGTCAAGGCCCTGGCCAGCCAGACCGCCAAGGCGACCGATGAGATCGGCCAGCAGATCGTCTCCATCCAGCAGGTGACCGACGGTGCGGCGACCGGCATCACCAAGGTCAGCGGCATCGTCGGCCAGATGTCGGAGATCGCCGCCGGTGTCGCCAGCGCGATCGAGGAGCAGGACGCCGCGACCATGGAGATCTCCCGCAACGTCACCGAGGCGGCATCGGGGACGCAGGAAGTGGCGACCGGCATCACCGATGTCTCCCGTGCCGCCGGGGATACCGGAGCGGCGGCCGAGCAGGTGCTGGCCGCGGCCAAGGACCTGGCGGGCCAGACCAGCTCGCTCCGGTCCCGGATGCAGGCCTTCTTCGAAGGTGTCCGTGCCGCCTGACCGGTCGGGACCGCCGGGCGGCGGCGGGCCTCGGCCCCTCGCCACCCGGCGCGGTTCCGGTCCGGCCGGCCGCGGCCACAACCCTGCCTTGCCCGGCCCGGCCGTGAGCGGGATGGCATGAGGTGCGATCGCGTTTGCGATCGCGCGCGACGTCTGACTCCCGCTCTGACACTTATCTTTGAGAGCAAGAGGCAGACATGAGGGTGAGTCACCCTGTTGTCATCTTGCTCGTAGCCGGCAACGCTGGTCACCGCAGGACCACCGGGACGGGCAGGCGCGCATGGCGACAGGCCGGGTCGACGTCTGGTGGGGGAAGACCTCCATTGCCCGGTCGGCGGCGGGTCCGATCGGACCAAGCAGCGCCACGCGGCGGGGCGGATCCTCGGCATCGATCCCGACAGCCCTGCGGGGACGCGGCACCGGCATTGCCGGACCGGGCCTAAAGCACCCTGCATCCGACCGGACGCAGGATGCTCTCACTCTTTGAAGTCGATCACCTCATCGACGTTCGGATGAGTCCATCTGAACGCAGGTTGATCTAGCCTGCCCTCTGTTGCGGGCGGGCGGCTTGGCCTATACGGCCACGTCATGCAGCGGATCGTCCTCGCCCTCTGTCTCGCCTTTTTGGCGGGCTCAGCCCTCCTCCTCGGCCTGCTCGCCTTCGGCTATGGGCTGGGAACGTTCGGCGCTATGGGCCACGATGCCCGGTTCCATCTTGCTGCCAGCACTATGGTCGGCCAACTGCAATGGTCGGGCCAAGCGCTACTCCCCCGATGGCTCCCGCACGCCGATCATGGGTTCGGCGCTCCGGTTCTGCTGTTCTACCAGCCGCTGCCGTACTGGATCGCGGCGGCCCTGTTGGATGCGCAGGAGGTGCCGCGCCTCATCCTCTTCCGTTATGGCATGGCGGTCGTCCTTGCGCTGGGACTGTCGTTGCTCACTTGCTACGGGTTCCTACGTCAGTACTTCGATCGAATGGCCGCTGCCGTCGGTGCCGCGTTCTATCTGATCGCCCCCTACCATGCGGTAGTCGACACGATCTACCGCGGCGCCTATGCGGAGTTGTGGGGCTTCGTGGCCTTGCCGCTCCTGCCCTGGGCGGGGACGGTGCTGATCCGCACCCGGCGCTGGTCGCCCTACGGCCTGCCGCTGGCCCTGGTCGCCGTTGCCGGGGCGTTGCCGTTGCTGCTGCATGTCGCCACCGCGATCGTGACGCTGCCGACCGTGGGTCTGGTTCTCATGGTCATAGCGTGGCGCGACGCCCGCGGTCGCCTGATCCCGTTGTGCCTGGGATTGGCAGCGGCGATCGGCCTTGCATCGTTCTACTGGCTGCCTGCGGCGCTGCTGATCGGCCATACGGCCGCGATCGACGCCCTGTACAGTCGAGGAATCAACTGGTCGAGTCCTGCCTTTTTCCTGGGCGGGCAGCTATTGGGTGACCTGCTGCCGCGGCGGATCCCCTTCGCACGGGTCGTGGCGGAAGCCCAGATCCTGTCGGCGCTGCCGCTGATCGGTGCGCTCATGGTTTTCGGTACGCTCAAGCGTGCCGGCCTTGTGCCGAGCCTATGGGTCGGTGTCGGTATCTGGGGGTTCTTCCTGGCCAGCGTGGTCTCCTACCCGGTTTGGGCCCACTTGCCCGGCCTGAAACTGGTGCAGATCCCGTTCCGGATGAACATGCTGGTCTGCTTCGGCAGCGCCGTGGCGGCCGCGATACTGGTGCAGCATCTCCATAGGCCGCTGGCCGACCGTTCCGTTCGAGGTCTCAGGCGTCGATCGGCGATCTTGCTGATCGCGGCGATCACCTTAACCACACCTCTGGTGTGGTCGCTGGAAACCGTCTGGGGCCATGCCGTCGTGCAACGTACCGACGATCGAGCCTGGCACCGGGCCATGGCGATGATCCAAGAAGGCCGCAAAATCGGAATGGTGGCAGCCGAGTACCGGCTGACCCTTGGCAGTCCGATGCGGCCACGTTTCTTGAACTCAGAAGAGGACGCCATCGTGCTGGCCGGCGACGTCGACGTCCTTGCGGTCACGCCCCAGGCCGACGGCGGTCTCCGGTTGAGGCTGGCCGTGGATGGGGAGGAACGGGCGCGGCTCGCCCTGCGTCGCCCGGCGTTCCCGGGCTGGGTGCTGAGGGACACGCGCCTGGACCAGGCCGCAGATCGAGCCGGCACATCGGCACCGGTCATCCTGGACGCGGACTACCGGGTGCTGATCCTGGACGCCGCACCCGGCACCCATGACGTGGTCGTAGAGCGCACCGTCCTGCCGGAGGTCCGGTTGGGCTGGGCAATCAGCGCCGCCACGGCCCTCGCCCTCGCCCTTGCCGGGCTGGTCGCGGTCGGCGACAGGCGGCGTGCGCGCGCCGCCCGTCCTGCCTATCGGGAACCGGCAGGATAGTGTCAGGCACGCCCGGCGGGTCGATAGCCGGGCAACCGCCCTGATCCCCGACGCCGCGGCGCCCAACCGGTCCGTGATCCGGTTCACGGTGGCGGGGCCGGGTTGACGATACCGTCAATCGACTAACTTTCCATATCACGGACTTTCCCGGCCTCGCACAGCCAAGACCCGACCCATCGGGCGCCCCGCCGTGCGAGGGATGTTGCTGCTTCCTTGGAGACGGAGAGGTTGTCCCCGATGGTCACCCTGACGATCAACGGCACCCGGCATGCGCTGGATGTCGACCCCGACATGCCGCTGTTGTGGGCGGTACGCGACGTGCTCGGCCTGACCGGCACCAAGTTCGGCTGCGGCGTCGCCCTGTGCGGCGCCTGCACCGTGTTGATGGACGGGTTCCCGGCCCGGTCCTGCCAGACCCCGGTGCAGTTCGCCGAAGGGGCGGAGATCACCACCATCGAGGGGCTCGATGGCCCGGTGGCCGAGGCGGTGCGCGACGCCTGGGTCGGTCTCGACGTGCCGCAATGCGGCTACTGCCAGTCGGGCCAGGTGTTGGCCGCCACGGCCCTGTTGACCGACACGCCGAAGCCGACCGACGCCGATATCGACGCCGCATTGAGCGGAAACATCTGCCGCTGCGCCACCTATCACCGCATCCGCGCGGCCGTGCACCAGGCCGCTGACCAGTTGGAGGCGTGATCCCGATGCTGCCCAAGATCCTGCAGACGCTCGCCCCCCAACCATCCCGCCGGCAGTTCCTGCTGGGCGCGATCGCCACCGGGGCCGGCTTTGCCGTCGGCTTCCACGCGCTCGGCGGCGGGGGTGCGGCCCGCGCCCAAGACGGTGCGGCCGGACCCAACCCTTTCGCCGCCTATGTCCGCATCGGAGCGGACGACCGCGTGACCGTCCTGTCCGCGCATTTCGAGATGGGGCAGGGCACCTATAACGGCATCGCCACCTTGGTCGCCGAAGAACTCGACGCCGACTGGGCGCAGATCGATGTGGAGGGCGCGTCGGGCAACACCGCCCTGTACGGCAATCTGGCCTGGGGCGGGTTCATCCAAGGCACCGGCGGGTCGACCGCCATGGCCTCGTCCTTCGACCGCTACCGGCGCGCCGGGGCGGCCGCCCGCGCCATGCTCGTCGCCGCCGCGGCCGAGGCCTGGGACGTCCCGGCCGGGGAGATCACGGTCGAGGCCGGCGTGCTGCGCCACCCGTCCGGCCGGTCGGCCCGGTTCGGCGACCTGGCCGAAGCCGCCGCCGCCCGGCCGGTGCCGGCCGATGTCACCCTGAAGGACCGCAGCGAGTGGCGGTTGATCGGCAATGCCGAGCTGCCGCGCTACGACAGCCCTCCCAAGGTCACCGGCCGGCAGGACTTCACCATCGACGTGACCCTGCCTGGGATGCTGACGGCGGTGATGATCCACCCGCCGCGGTTCGGCGCCACGCTCGCCGGCTTCGACAAGGCCGACGCCCTGGCCGTCCCCGGCATGGTCGACGTGGTCGCCACGCCACGCGGCGTAGCCGTGGTGGGCGAGCATATGTGGGCCGCGCTGAAGGGCCGGGACCGGGTCCAGGTCACCTGGGACGAAAGCGCGGCGGAGACCCGGTCGACGCCCGAGCTGTTCGCCGAATACCGCGCCCTGGCCCGCCAGCCCGCACAGGCCGTCACCCGCGACGACGGGGACGTCTCGGCCGGCTTCGCCCGGGCCGCCACGGTGCACGAGGCGGTGTTCGAGGTGCCGTATCTGGCCCATGCGGCGCTGGAGCCGCTCAACGCCGTCGCCCGGATGAACGCGGACGGGACGCTGGAGGTCTGGGGCGGCCATCAGATCCCGGACCTGTACCAGGCCGCCGCCGCCCAGATCGCCGGGATCCCGGCCGAGCGGGTGCGGCTCCACGTCATGAAGGCCGGCGGCAGCTTCGGCCGCCGCGCGGTGGGCGACGCCGATGTGGTGGTCGAGGCGGTGGCGATCGCCAAGGCCCTGGACTGGCGCGCGCCGGTCAAGGTGCAGTGGACGCGGGAGGACGATACCAGAGCCGGCCGGTTCCGGCCGATGTACGTTCACCGGCTGCGGGCGGGGCTCGATGCCCAGGGCCGCCCGGTGGCCTGGCACAACACCATCGTCGGGCAGTCGATCATGGCCGGGACCCCGTTCGAGCAGGCGATCGGTGGTCTGGGCTTCGACCCGACCTCGGTGGAGGGGGCCCAGAACCTGCCCTACGCCATCCCCAACCTGCGGGTCGACCTGACGACGACGCAGATCGGCGTGCCGGTGCTGTGGTGGCGCGCGGTCGGCTCCACCCACACGGCGTTCGCCGTCGAAGCCTTCATCGACGAGTTGGCCGAGGCCGCGGGCCGTGACCCGGTCGACTACCGTCTCGATCTGCTCGCCGGCCACCCGCGGCATGCCGCGGTGCTGCGCCGGGCGGCCGAGGCGGCCGGCTGGGGCGAGCCGCTGCCCGAAGGCCGCTACCGCGGCATCTCCCTGGCGGAGAGCTTCAGCTCCTACGTCGCCCAGGTGGCGGAGATCAGCCTGGACGCCGGCGGCCGGATCACCGTGGACCGGGTGGTCTGCGCGGTCGATTGCGGCACGGCCGTCAACCCCGATCAGATCCGGGCGCAGATGGAAGGCGGGATCGGCTTCGGTCTCGGTGCGGTCCTGCGCTCGGAAATCACCCTGACCGACGGTTATGTCGATCAGGACAACTTCCACACCTACGAGGTGTTGCGGATCGAGGAGATGCCGCGGGTCGAGGTGCACATCATCGACAGCGCCGCACCGCCGACCGGGGTGGGCGAGCCCGGTGTGCCGCCGATCGCCGCGGCCGTGGCCAATGCGATCTACCGGGCGACCGGGCAGCGGCTCTACAGCCTGCCCCTGGCCCGCCACGGCATGGTGTAGGTGCAGCGGCCGGGGTCGCCCACCCGCCGCGATCCCTTGGGGGGCCGGCGCGTGCCGGCCCCTTTGCGATCGGCCCTCCGCTTCGCCCTTGACCTTGACATCATGGGAAGCCCCACTCTAGATCAATCTGCGTTCAGATGGACTCATCTGAACGCCGATAAGTTGATCTATTTCAAAGACTTAGAGCATCCTGCGTCCGTTAGGACGCAGGATGCTCTAGTGCCGGTATCCGGTACCCGAGGGGTCTCCGCATGATTGCAACCGCCGCCGCCGCGCCGCAGGCTCGGCCCGATGACGCTGCCAGCCTGACGCTCACGGTCGAGGGCATGAGCTGCGCGTCCTGCGTCGGCCGGGTGGAAAAGGCCTTGCGCGCCGGCCCCGGCGTGACCGCGGCCAGCGTCAATCTCGCCACCGGCCGGGCCGAGGTGCGGTTCGACCCGGCCGCCGGCGCGATCGGCGGGATCGTCGGCGCGGTCGAGCGGGCCGGCTACACCGTGCCGCGCGCCGCGGCCGACCTGTCGATCCATGGGATGACCTGCGCCTCCTGCGTCGGCCGGATCGAACGCGCGCTGACGGCCGTGCCGGGGGTGTTGTCGGCCTCCGTCAATCTCCCCCGCCAGGCGGCCCATGTCGAAACCGTAGCCGGGGGCCCGGACGGGGACGTCCTGGCGCGGGCCGTCCGCAGGGCGGGCTACCAGGCCGCGGTCGCCGCCGACACCCCCGACCGGGCCGATCGCGAACGGGCCGCACGGGAGGCGGAAATCCGCGGGCTCACCCGCTCCGCCCTGCTGGCCGGGGCCCTGACCCTGCCCGTCTTCGTCCTGGAGATGGGGTCTCACCTGATCCCCGCCCTGCATGTCCTGGTGATGGAGACGATCGGCCGGCAGGGCAACTGGCTGATCCAATGCGTCCTGACCACGGTCGTGCTGTTCAGCCCGGGACGGACGTTCTTCGAGCGCGGACTGCCCGCCCTGGTCCGCCGGGCGCCGGACATGAACGCGCTGGTCGCCCTCGGTACCGGGGCGGCCTGGGTCTATTCGGTGGTGGCGACCTTCGCCCCGGATCTGCTGCCGGCCGGCACCCGGAACGTCTATTTCGAGGCCGCCGCCGTCATCGTCACGCTGATCCTGCTCGGCCGGCTCCTGGAAGCCTGGGCCAAGGGCCGCACCAGCCAGGCGATCCGTCGGTTGATGGGCCTGCGCGCCAAGACCGCCCGGGTGATCCGCGACGGGACCGAGCGGGACCTGCCGATCGACCGGGTCCGGGTCGGCGACCGCGTGCGTATCCGTCCCGGCGAGCGGGTACCGGTCGACGGTGTGGTCACCGACGGCCGCTCCTATGTTGACGAGGCGATGATCACCGGCGAGCCGGTGCCGGTGCTCAAGGACACCGGGACAGCTTTGGTCGGCGGCACCGTCAACAAGACCGGGTCCGTGACCGTCCGCGCCACCCAGGTCGGGGCGGAAACGGTGCTGGCCCAGATCATTCGCATGGTCGAACGGGCCCAGGCCGCCAAACTGCCGATCCAGGCGCTGGTCGACCGGGTGACGGCGGTGTTCGTGCCGATCGTCATGGCGGTGGCGGTGCTTACCTTCGGGGTCTGGCTGCTGCTGGGCCCGCAGCCGGCGCTGACCGTCGCCCTGGTCAATGCGGTGGCGGTGCTGATCATCGCCTGCCCCTGTGCGATGGGTCTCGCCACCCCGACCGCGATCATGGTCGGCACCGGCCGGGCGGCGGAGATCGGCGTGCTGTTCCGCAAAGGTGAGGCGCTGCAGACCTTGCGCGATGCCGCCGTCGTCGCTTTCGACAAGACCGGCACCCTGACCCGTGGCCGGCCGGCCCTGACCGACTTGATCCCGGCCGAGGGGGTCGAGGCAACCGACGTCCTGCGCCTGGCCGCGGCGGTCGAGCGGCAATCCGAGCACCCGATCGCCCAGGCGATCGTCGAAGCCGCGGCCGAGCGCGGGCTGCCGCCGGCCGAAGCGGTCGATTTCGAGGCCGAGCCGGGCTTCGGCGTCACCGCCCGGGTCGGCGGGCAGACCGTGGCGATCGGTGCGGGCCGGCTGATGGCCCGGCTGGGCATCGACACGGCCGCGTTCGATGACCGGGCGGAGCGGCTGGCGGCCGAAGCCAAGAGCCCGCTCTACGTCGCCGTGGCCGGCCGGCTGTCCGCCCTGATCGCGGTGGCCGACCCGGTCAAGCCCGGTGCCGCGACGGCCGTTCGGGCCCTGCACGCCGCCGGGGTCGAGGTGGCGATGGTCACCGGGGACAGCCGCCGCACGGCCCAGGCGATCGCCCGGCAGATCGGCATCGATACGGTGGACGCCGAGGTCTTGCCCGGCGGCAAGGTGGCGGCGGTCAAGCGCCTGCGGGGCCGGGACGGCCGGCGGGTCGCCTTCGTCGGCGACGGCATCAACGACGCCCCGGCGCTGGCCGAAGCCGATATCGGCCTGGCGATCGGCACCGGGACCGACATCGCCGTCGACAGTGCCGATGTGGTGCTGGTGTCGGGGGATCTGCGCGGCGTGGTCAACGCGATCGCGGTCAGCCGGGCGACCTTGCGCACTGTCCGCCAGAACCTGTTCTGGGCGTTCGCCTACAATGCGAGCCTGATCCCGGTCGCCGCCGGGGTGTTGTACCCGGCGTTCGGCTGGTCGCTGTCGCCGATGGTCGCGGCGGCGGCCATGGCCGCCTCCAGCGTCTGCGTCGTCACCAACGCATTGCGGCTGCGCGGGTTCGCCCCGCCCTTGCCGGCGGTGGGCGAGGACGCCGACAGGGTCCGCAGCGGCCCTGCCGCGGGCGACGTGACCGGGCCCCGTGCCGGCGCGGGCGTATCGGGACGGTGAGCACGGGAACGGACGGGACGGCGGGGCATGAACATCGGCGAGGCGGCCCGGCACGCGGGCGTGTCGGCCAAGATGATCCGGCACTATGAGCAGATCGGCCTGATCGCCCCCGTGCCGCGCACCGATGCCGGCTACCGGATCTATGGGGAGCGGGAGGTGCACACCCTGCGCTTCATCCGCCGGGCCCGGGATCTGGGCTTCTCCGTCAAGGCGATCGGCCAGCTCCTGGCCCTGTGGCAGGACCGCAACCGGGCCAGTGCCGACGTCAAGGCCTTCGCGCTGGCCCATATCGAGGCGCTCAACGCCAAGGCCGCCGAGCTGCAGGCGATGGCCCGCACGCTGCAGCACCTCGCCGACCATTGCCACGGCGACCACCGCCCCGACTGCCCGATCCTGGAAGACCTCGCCGGGGACGGGTGACGGGAGCCAGGAGGCGGGAACCGGGAGCCGGTGGCGGGTGAGGGGTAGCGGTATGGCGGTGTCCGGGAGCCGGGTGACGGGAGCCAGGAGCTGGGAACCAGGAGCCGGGTGACGGGAGGCGGGAACCGGGAGCCAGGAACCGGGTGACAGGAGGCAGGAGCCGGGTGATAGGAGGCGGGAACCGGGAGCCGATGGCGGGTGAAGGGTAGCGGAATGGCGCTATCCGGGAGCCGACGATCGGCGGCACTGGCCGTGAGACGGACTTGCGGTTCTCGCGGTGGGTCGGTTCCCGCTCCATCGGGTTGGCCCGGTAGCCCTTCCGGGGCCGACAGGCCGAGCCGCGCCCCTCCCGGTTCCCGGATCTGGGCTCCCGACCGCCTGCGTCGACGCGGCCTGCGCGCATACGCACCACCAAGACACGAAGACCACCAAGAAACCCCCGCCCAACGCCGCCCGTGCGCCTTGGCCCGGGAGACGGTGGCGCCGGCTCAGCGTGATCTCCGATCTGTGGGCGCTTCAATGAGGCCCTGGCACTTTAGCCCGGATACTGGGTCATGGGGCGACCATACACCGTCGCCAAAAAAAGGCTTCAATGAGGCCCGGGCATTTTAGCTCGGGAGACCGTATCATACGGCGATCATAGACCGTCGCCAATAAAAAAGGCTTCAATGAGGCCCGGGCGCTTTGGCCCGGGAGACCCCGGTCGGAGCGTTGCGGCAACGGCAGCCCGAGCAACGCGGGCTTCAATGAGGCCCGGGCGCTTTGGCCCGGGAGACCCCCGAGCTCGCGAGCGACATGTTCCAGCAGGTCAATCATCGCTTCAATGAGGCCCGGGCGCTTTGGCCCGGGAGACCGTCGGTCTCTTCAGCGACCCAATCGCGAAACGTCGAGCGGCTTCAATGAGGCCCGGGCGCTTTGGCCCGGGAGACCCGTCCTTGCAGGCTATTAGGACGCAGTCGCCGGCTTCGGGGGGCTTCAATGAGGCCCGGGCGCTTTGGCCCGGGAGACCCCTCCTACGCCGCAGCCAACCTAATACAGCGAAGGCAGCTTCAATGAGGCCCGGGCGCTTTGGCCCGGGAGACCTAGCCTGCAAGGACGAAAGTCCCGGCCGCATCTTCAGGCTTCAATGAGGCCCGGGCGCTTTGGCCCGGGAGACCGCGCTGGATGTACGCGTACGCGTTTCCGCGAACGACGATCGCTTCAATGAGGCCCGGGCGCTTTGGCCCGGGAGACCCCCTTCAAGAATGCCGCGCAGTTCGCATCCATCGCCATCGCTTCAATGAGGCCCGGGCGCTTTGGCCCGGGAGACCCACTTGCCACAACGTGGCCCGTTTCATCGACGAAAAGCGCGCTTCAATGAGGCCCGGGCGCTTTGGCCCGGGAGACCCCGACGAGCTTCCCGTCCGGGACGTAGCAATACCGCTCGATGCTTCAATGAGGCCCGGGCGCTTTGGCCCGGGAGACCAAACGCCGCGCGCCTTATCATCCAAAAGCGTGCGGTAGCTTCAATGAGGCCCGGGCGCTTTGGCCCGGGAGACCCACGCGATCAAGAATTTCGAGGTCCAGCGGATGGGCGGGCTTCAATGAGGCCCGGGCGCTTTGGCCCGGGAGACCCCGGACACGTTGACTCGAAGCACGATCTATCTGAGTTCGAAGCTTCAATGAGGCCCGGGCGCTTTGGCCCGGGAGACCGCCCCGAACAGAAGAGCACCGACTATCCGGCGATTACTTGCTTCAATGAGGCCCGGGCGCTTTGGCCCGGGAGACCCAATCTGCGTCCCTTGCAGGCGGCGTAACGAATCCTTGCTTCAATGAGGCCCGGGCGCTTTGGCCCGGGAGACCGGCGAAAATATCGTCCACGAGCTGACGATAGGCGTCGAAGCTTCAATGAGGCCCGGGCGCTTTGGCCCGGGAGACCTCGTCGCCGGCCGCCTCGCACCTCGGCTGCAACTTCGGCCCCGCTTCAATGAGGCCCGGGCGCTTTGGCCCGGGAGACCCCGGCGCGGCGCTCCTCTTTGGTCAGCAGCCAGCGGCGCTTCAATGAGGCCCGGGCGCTTTGGCCCGGGAGACCTGGGGGGGTCGTACTGCGTTGATCGCCCAGAGAGAATCGGCCGCGATTCGAGCGGGTCGGGATTCGACGGCGAGGAGCGATTGGGAGGGGGCCGTCGAGGCTGCCGAATTGTCAAACATCCGCTTCCCGATCAAAGGCTTGCACGTCATGCGAGCGGGTCCCGGGAATCTGACGGTATTGGACCGCTCGCAGGCGCGCGGCGCAAGCGGTTTTTTTGCCTGTGCCGACACCCTGTCGTCTGTCCGGCCTACGGCACAACCCTTGCCTCCGGTTCCATGACGGTGCCAAAAAGGGGGGCCGGGATGAGGTGGACGGAGGCGCTGCCTTTCCTCGGGGGCCGTATGGCCGCCCGGAGGGGACCGCCGCGGTCCCGGCGGCGGGGCGGTCCGGTACCGTTCGGCCTTCCTGCCGGTGACGGCCGCGGTGTTCCTGGCGATACACGCCTGTACCCGAGTGGTTCGAGGTGTCCGGCACCCGCCCCACCGGGGTCGGCGGCCGGGGCGGGATGCGCCCGATCGACCCGCCCCGGCATGGTCTCGGTCCGAGCGGGGGGCCGATACGCCCGCCGGCGCCATGAGCCGGCTCAGGGCCAGGCGGCCATGCAGCGCCTGGCCTGCCCGGCCCGGGGCCGCCACGGGGGTGTTGTCCGGGATCTCACCAGGGCAGCCGCTCCCCGGTATGGCTGTAGAGCCCGCCCGTGTCGGCCGGGCCGAGCCGGTCGATCACGGCCAGCAGATTGCCGACCGACTGCGCGGGGCTCCGGACCTGGAGGCCGGTCTTGGCGAACGGCCCGGACAGCCCGCTGTCGACCGTACCGGGGTGCAGGGCCACGCACACCGCCTGGCGCCGCTTGCGGGCGAGTTCGATCGACGCGGTTCTGACGAGCTGATTGAGGGCGGCCTTGGCGGCCCGATACGACCACCAGCCGCCGAGCTGGTTGTCGCTGATGCTGCCGACCTTGGCCGACAGGGTAGCGAACACGGCCTTGCCGTCCCGCGGGAGCAGCGGCAGGAAATGCTTCATCAGCAGCGCCGGGCCGGACGCGTTGACCGCGAAGGCATGGGCCAGATGGGCGGGGTCGAGATCCCGCCAGGACTTCTCCGGCCGGAACCGGCCATCGTGAAGGAACCCGGTCGCGTCGACCACCAGCCGCAGCGGCGGGCCGGCGGTCGCCACATGCTCGGCCGCCGCGGCGATCGAGCCTTCGTCGACCAGGTCCACCGGCGGTGCGGTGCGCCGTCCGAAACCGAAGGTCCGGGCGAAGGCCGGGTCCTCTTCCAGCGCGGCGAGGAACGCGCCGCCGATGCCGCCCTGCGCCCCGACCACCACCGCCAGCCCGCCGGGCGGCAGCGAGGTCAGACGGGTCAAGCGGTCCCCCGTTCACGCCGCCGGATGCCGCAGCATTTGACGCAGCCGAGCCTCCCGGCCCGGCACAGGCCGACCAGGGCGGCGGTGGTGATCGCGCCCAGGGCGAAACCGTGGGTTCCGGCCTTGACGCTGGCCTTGAGGACCAAGGCAGGGGTCAGCAACAGCATCGGTGTCTTCTCCTCTCCACTCCCGGGCGCGGGAAGCCCGCACCCGCCCCAACATGGTGCGATCCCGCCGCGCCCCCATGCGCCGCAACGCCGCGCCTGTTATCCCTATCCGGTGTCGGGAGATGCGCTAGATCATCCTGCGTTCAGATGGACTCATCCGAACGCAGATAAGATGATCTAGTTTAAAGAGTTAGAGCCTCTTATCTGCGTCCGTTCGGACGCAG
>JANQKE010000088.1 GCA_028281265.1 Alphaproteobacteria bacterium
TGTCCTTCCTCCTCGCTCCTGGCATCAGGGCCTATCCACCTCGGCAGATCGGCCCGATACTCCCTGAAAACGCTCTAGACCAGGGCGATCAACCGGCTCGGTCCGCCGGTCGCCCCTTGGATCTTCGGTCCGCCGACCACCAGCGTCGCGCCGGCCGCCGGCAGGCTGCCGAGATTGGCAACGCACTCCATTCCCCAGCGATTGGCCGGCAGCCACGCATAGTGGGTCGCGAAATCTCCCGACGGCCCGTAATCCAGCGACAGCGTGTCCACGGCCATGCCGACGATGTCGCCGCGCTCCAGCATCCACCGGGTCGCTTCGATATGGAAGCCGGGGAAGTGCATCACGCCGCCGGCATCGGCGTTGCGGAACCGGTCGGTGCCGACATGCCGATCCCAGCCGGAATACATCGCCACGCACGCGCCCGCGGGGATGCGGCCGTGCTCGGCCTCATAGGCCATCAGGTCGTCCGGCGTGACCCGGGTATCGGGATCGCCCTCCGCCCGGGCGGCGATGTCCACGATCGCCAGCGGCACGACGAGGTGCTCGATGGGGATCTCGTCGGCGGTGTGACCGTCGGCGGAGAAGTGGATCGGCGCGTCCATATGGGTGCCGGTATGCTCGATGATCCGCCACTCCTTCATGTTGAAGCCGTCGGAGGCGAACTCGTTGAGGGTGACGATCTCGAGCTGCGGCGTGCCGAAATAGGTCGGGAAGTCCTCCCCGATGGTGTGGGTCAGATCGATTGCTGAGGAGAAGCTGCCGGCGGTCTGCGCCCGGGCCGGACCCGGGGCCAGACCGGTCAGTGCCGCACCGGCCGCCAGCGCGCCCGCGCCGCCGAACAGCCCGCGGCGGCTGAGCCGTCTATGCACGACCTCCATGCACCCTGGAACACACATGACTGAAGCCTCCTGCTGTTCGTCGTCCCGCTCCCACCATCGCGTCGCGGTTGGCCCGGATCATCCCGATAGGATGCGGGATTAGACGGCGAATTGTCGGCCCCTGTCCAGCCATGAGCGGCGGCTTCGGCGACCGGCCGGCTCAGCTTTTCCAGCGCAGGACGGTCTCCTTGACGGGGTTGACGAACTCGGCCCCGTCGCCGCCCTCGCGAAAGCGCTTCCAGGCGTTCTTGAGCTGGTAGTACCAGCGCGCCTGGGTGTCCGCGTCGCGGATCAGCATCAGGGTCGGTTGATGGCGCAGGCCCCGTTGCTGCATCACCACGACGTCGCGGTCCTGCTTGAGGAAAATGTGCGCCATCGCCCGGATCGCGGGCTTGGCCAGCCCCGCCCAGGCCTGGGTCCAGTAGACCTGATTGGTGACTTCCGTGGTGTCGGCGTCGACCGGCGTGACCGTGGTGAGGTTGACGACATGATGGTCGCCGATCTCGATATGCTCGATCCGCACACCGGGAAGCTGGAAGCGGATCTCGGTCTCCGGCGTGCCGCCGAGCATCTTGTACGCCGCGCTGTTGGACGACGGCTTGTGCCGCTTCATGGCGAAGCCGGCCTCGGCCGGGCCGAAGGCCTTGGCCTTCTCGTAGGCCGATTTGCGGGATCGCCAGAACCAGCTTTGATGGACGTACGGCCCGTGCGCCGGATCCATCAGGCCGATCACGGCATGGTCGACGAAGCAGGGAAACGGCATCACCAGGGTGAGGTCAGACAGTCGGTCGTCGCCGAAATGCGGCACCCGGGGCGGTTCCCGATCCGGGTCCGACTTGCCCATCCAGATCCAGACATTGCCCTGCACCTCCCGCACCGGATAGCGGCGCACCTTGATCCGGCCGGGATCGAAGTCCTGACCGTCGACCAGCGACGGGATGGCGGTGCAGACCCCGTCCCGGCCGAAGCGCCAGCCGTGATAGCAGCACTCCACCTCGCGCCCGTCGAACGCGCCGCAGGACAGCGGTATGCCGCGATGCGGGCAGACGTCCCGAAGGCCGAACACCTCGCCATCGTCGGTCCGGCCGAACAGGACCGGCTCCCCCAACAGGGTTTTCGGCTTCATCTTGCCGGGTCTGAGCGCCCGGGCCGGCATCGCGAAGTACCAGATGTCGGTCAGCAGGAAGTTCGGTTCGGCCACGGCGGCGGTTCCGGCGGGTTCGGATCGGGTCCGGAGGATCGACCGCCGCACCCTACTCCCGCGGACGGCGCTGTCCATCGCCGTGATCGTCCCGGTCCCCCCGCATCGGGACGGTCACGGCGCGTCGACCAGGTCGAGCAGCGGCGCCCAGTCCTGCTTCAGCGACGCCACCCGCTTCAGCGACAGGTCGAACAGGCTGATCCCGGCCTCCGCCACGTCGGGGTAGAGGGCGCTGTCGCGGATGCGCGCGGCGATGGTCTGGTCGAGCCCGGCGAGGAACGCGTCCAGCTTGGCCGCCGCCCGGGTGCGCGCCCGCAACCGGTTGCCGACGACGGCGATCCGCGTACGGTCCTTGCGGATCGGCTTGAGCTCCTCGATCCGGGCGAGGAACCGGGCGGTGGCGGTCTCGTCGAATGCCGACGGCAGGACCGGCAGCACGATCACGTCGGCCCGCTTGATCAGGGTTTCGACCTGCTTGAGCTTCATCGCGGCCGGCGCGTCGATGACCAGGCGGTCGACTTTCTTCGGCGGCTCCTCGATCTGCTTGACCCAGTCGAGGCCGCGGATGCGGGCGGTCTGCGGTGGGCGGCGATCAAGCCAGCCCAGGCTGCTGCGCTGCCGGTCGACATCGGCCAAGGCCGTCCTGCGGCCGGCCCCGGCCAAGGCGGCGGCGAGATGAGTGGCGATGGTGGTCTTGCCGCACCCGCCCTTGATGTTCGCCACCAATACCGTCTGCACCGCCCTGGACTCCCCGGCCTCGGTTCAAGGGGTGCCATCGTCGGCGCATCGGGGGAGAGGCGCAAGCGCAGCGGCTTGAGGTCCGGTGCCGGAGGTTGTAACCGAAGGGCCGGTGGCAGCACCCGGCAGCTCAGGCGATCGGGGGCCGCCGGAAACCGGTCGGGCCCGTAGTTCAGCGGTCAGAACGCGCCGCTCATAACGGTGTTGTCGCAGGTTCGAATCCTGCCGGGCCCACCATTCCCGCCGGCGCGCTACTCGGGTTCGAGGATATTCCTCTCACCTCCGCCATGTCGCGGGAGGCCTCGCCGTCGACAGGGGCGACAGGCCGTTCCGGAAACGGGGGTGACACCGCGGGCCGGGCCGGCCGCTATCCCGACGCGTCGATCGTACCCAGCACGATGGCCACCAGCAAACCCGAGCCGCCCAGGGCGAAGACGCCGTCCCGGCGGCGAATCACCGGCGCGTCCAGGATCGTCCGCGGAGCGGCCGGGGCCAGGCCGCGGGCTTCCATCGCCAGGGCGGACCGGCCGGCCCGACGGATGGCATAGGCCAAAAGCGGGATCAAGATCGCGAACAGCTCAACCGGTGACATCAGTCGGCCCGGTGCCCGGCCCCGACGCAAGGCCCGCGCCATCCGGATCTGCTGCACCTCCCGCCCCAGATCGGGCACCAGGGCCAAGGCGGAGAGCAGGGCGAAGCCGATCCGCGGCGGCAGCCGCAACTGGGCCATCAGCGCCTTGACCAGATCGCCGGGATCGGTGGTCAGAACGAACACCGCGGAGACCATGCCGCAGGCGATCGCCCGAAAGAACAGCGTCAGCCCCGCGGTGAGCGCCGGGGCGGCCACCGCGGCGGTGCCGGCCACCCGCAGGGCGTCCGCATCGGGTTGGCGGAACAGGACGGCCGTGGTCAGGAAGCCGAAGCCGAACAGGGCGAACGGCACCATCAGCCCGACGACGAGCAACAGGGACCGTCGCTCAACCGCGACGAGCAGGAAGACGGCGAGACCGATGATCGCGAGCTGGAAGGCCGGGTCGAACACCGCGATCGCCGCGACGATCCAGGCCAGACACACCGCCAGCTTCGGCAGCGGATGAAGCGCGCTCAGCATCTCTGGGCCTCCTGCCGTTGCAGCCAGCACAGCACCGGGGCCGCGGCCGGCGGGGCGAGGCCGGCTTGGGCGAGCAGGTCGGCGCGGACCAGGAGATCGGCCGGTCTTCCCTGCGCCAGCACACCCCCATCGGCCAGGATCACCACCCGGTCGCACACCGCCAGCGCGACATCCAGCTCATGGGTGATGATCGCGACCGCCCGGCCGGCATGCGCCAAGCGGCGTACCGTGCAAGCCATCGCGGCCGCACCCCGGGCATCCAGGCCGGCTGTCGGCTCATCCAGGACCAGCAGCGGCCAGCGGTCGGAAACGGTCAGGCAGGCCAGCGCCAGCCGCCGCTTCTGGCCCTGGGACAGGGTGAACGGATGCTGATCGGCGGCCCCGGCAAGGCCCCAGCGGTCGAGCGCCTGCACCGCCGCCTCGATCGACGCCGACCCGGCGCGGCGGAGGTGGTCCGTCAGCTCGGCCCGGGCACTGTCCTGGCTGAAATGATGTTCGGGGTTCTGGAAGGCGACCGCCCCCACAGGACCGTGTCGTCGGCCGGCTTTCGGCCGGAGGAGACCGGCCAGGCACAGTCCCAGGGTCGATTTGCCGACGCCGTTGGGACCGAGGAGGCCGAGCACTTCGCCCCGACGGGCCGCAAGATCGATGTCCCGCAGAACGACCGGCCCGAAGGGGGGCGCGCAGGCGACGCCGTCGAGCCGGACGCACACCTCCCCCGGCCGCAACGGCGGCTGCGACACCGGCGGCGCCAGCGCCCGGGACAGATGCCAGGCGGCGGCGCGGCGGCGGGGCGGGCCCATCACCGCCAGGTGGTCGACCAGCCCGGACACCGTGAGGGGCGGTTCCTCCGGCGCCAGACCGGCGGCCGACAGCGCCCGGTCGAGCCGGCTGGCCAGCGGGGTCCAGATCCCCTGCCCCTCCAGCCGGTCGCCTTCGGCCCGGAACAGCGGGCCGGGCGGGCCGGTGGCGATCAGCCGCCCGGCCTCGCCCAGCACCGCCACCCGGTCGATCGCGCCGATCAGCCCATCCAGGCGATGATCGACCACCAGGACCGTCCGATCCTCCGAGCGGTCGAGCAGCAGATCGGTCAGCCGGGCCGCAACGGCCGGGGCCAGATGGGCCGTCGGCTCGTCGGCGACCAGGATCGGCGCGTCCTGGGCCAGCACGGCGGCGACGGCGACGATCTGCTTCTCCCCGCCCGACAGGGTGGCGGTGCGCCGCCGGGCCCAGGCTGCCGGCACGCCGGCCCGGCGCATGGCGCGGGCCACCCGATCCCGGATCGTCTCGGCCGGCAATCCCCGGTTCTCTAAGGAGAACGCGATCTCGTCGGCGACCCGGAAGCCGCACAGGGTCTGCTCGGCGTCCTGGAAGAGCTGAGCGACCTCCCCGACCCAGCCCCAGGGCGGCCGGCTTCGAGCCGGCCGACCGCCGACGGAGGCACCGCCGGAGACCGTGGCGTCAATGCTGGCTGGGATGACGCCAGTCAGCGCCTGCAGCAGGGTCGACTTGCCCGAGCCCGACGGGCCGAGCAGCAGCAGCCGCTCCCCCCGGTACAGATCCAGACTGACCGGACCGACCGCCGCGGCCGCCGCGAACGGATAGCGGATCTGCACCCCGTCCCAGCGGGCCGACACCACCTCAGCCGGCCGGCGCTGCGGCACGCCGGTCATGATCGATCCTCAAGCCGGCCAGCACCCCGGTCCTGTAGAGCGCATTGACGACCAGATAGGCGAGCAAGCCGCCCAGCAGCGCACCGCTCACGCATCGCAAGACGAACATCACCACCAGCAGCCCCGGCTCCAGCGCCCCGTAGTCGAAACGGATCCAGGTGTAGATGAAGGAGAAGACCGCCGCCCCGACCCCGGCGGCCATCAGCACCGGCAGGCTGTAGCGGCGCCACCGGGTGGCGGCGAACACGGCCTCCGCGCCCGCGCCCTGCACCAGGCCGGAGAGCAGAAGGATCAGCCCGGCCGGGGAGCCGATCAGGATCTGAACGCCGGCCGCCAACACCTCCGATATCAAGGCGACGCCGGGCTTGCGGATGATGGCCGCGGCGATCATCGAGACGATGAACCAGAACCCCATGACCACATCCATGGTCACCGGGCCGAAGATCGCCTGGGCGATCAGCCAGACCTGCACCCAGCCGAGATAGAGCACCCCGAACACCGCGCCGAGCACGGCTACGATGAGGGTTTCACGCAGAGTCCAGACGTGGTGTCGAGCGATCATCGACGACCTCCTTCGTTCGCAGGAATGGGGGAATCAGGCGCCTGACGGCGCGGCCGGCCGGCGCGTGCTGGGGCTGTTGGCCGACACCGTCAGGTCGACCGCCAAATGGCCGTCGGGCGCACCGAAGCGGGTGAACGCTTCCTGGACGGCCGCGAACACGGGCCCGGCGTCGCCGGACAGCCTGGTGCAGAAATGCTTGGGTCCGGCGAACACGGCCGACCGCTTCAGGAAGTCGATGCAGCCATAGATCTCATCCATGTGCTGCTCGGCACCCAGCGGATAGACCGAGAGCTGGGCGTCGACCGGCCGGCCCACCGGTGTGGCGGCGGCAACGGCGTCGACCGCATCCTGGACCCGATCGGCCAGCGACCGATCCGGCGGCCGGCCGGGCCCGCCCGCGCAGATGGGGTCGTCCGCTTCGCCCGGACAGCCGCGGGACAGGGTGGCGGTCAACGCGCAGTGCACACCGCCGGCAGCGGCCGTCACGAACACGTCGCGCAGGGCGGCCAAGACGATATCCGGCGACCCGACCAGCAAGGTCGACACCGGGTCCGTCTCCACCCGCAACCGGTCGCGGTAAGGATCGAGGGAGTCGAGCGCGCCCAGGATGATGTCCACGAAATCGTCGGACATCGGATAAAGGGAAAACTGTGCGCCGGAGAACATGGTCCGCCTCGCTTCGCTGGCATTACCCAGATCAGCTAAAGGGTCCGCGGACTTGCGTCCGACATCTCAGCCCCGGCAATACGGAGCACCCCTGTCGATGATTTGAGGATAGCAGCGACGCCGATCGGCACAACTGCGCTGGTGTCACGGCTGTGTCACGGTGGCTGCAGGCGAATACTCACGATGATGGCATGGGTACTCCGGTCACCGGATACCGGCAAGACCGTACAGCCGCGCCGCGGTGTCGTGAAACAGGGCCCGCTGCTCGGCCGGCGACAGCCCCGCGGTGACGGTCAGGAAGTCGTCGAACGCCTGGACCAGCCGGACGGTGCGGTCGTGCACCGGCCAGTCGCTGGCGAAGGCGCAGCGGTCGGCACCGAATGCCGCCAGCAGCGGCTCGACGACGGCGTGCAGATCGCCGACGTGCCAGGCCGGGGTGCCGAAGCGGGTCTCCAGGCACTGCAGGGCCGAGAGCTTGACCGACACGGCCGGCAGCCGGGCCAGAGCCGCCATGCCGTCCCGCCATCGGGTGAAACCGTCCGCATCCCGGGCTTCGGGGCTGCCGGCATGGTTGACGACGACCCGCAGCGATTCCGGCGCCCGAGCCAGAAGCGCCGCCGCGTCGGCAAGCTGGCGGGGCAGCAGCATCAGCTCGAACAGCCAGTCCCGCGCCGCAAGGATCCGCAAGCCGTCGAGAAACCGCGGCCGCGCCATCAGGTCGGCACTGCGGGAGACGTTCGGCCCCCCGGGCCGGTGACTGACGATGTCCCGGATCCCGACGACCGGGCCGGCCTGGGCCAACCGGTCGAGCCGGTTAGGCAGGTCGGGGGCGTCGAGCGGCGCGTGGCCAACGACCGCCCCGCCCACCAACCCACCGGACGCCGCCGCTTCCATCACCACGGTCGCCACCTCGGCCACCGGATCGGTCGGTACGGCTTCGATCACCACCGCCGCGCGGATCGGCAGGTCGCCGATCGCCGCCCGGTAGTCGGCGGCCAGGTGATCGCGGCGCAAGGGCTCGAACCCGGGTGCCGACAGCCACGGATACCGGCTCGGATCATAACGGTAGAGGTGGATGTGCGGGTCGAGGATCGGTCCGGTGTAGCGCGGCATCAGACGACGGCGATCGGCTTGACCGGCCGGCCCGTGGCGAGCGATCGCTCGGCCGCGTCGGTCAGGGCGATCGCCCGCCTGGCGTCCGGCCCGCCGACGATCGGCTTGGCTTCCTGCCGGATGCAGGCCAGGAAATGCTCGACCTCGGCCGCCAGCGCGCCGGTGACCCGGCCGTGGACCACGGGCTGGTGCCGGATGCCGGCGGCCCGGAAGCCGTACGCATCGTCGAAGGCGACCAGCTGCTGCCCCCGCAGGCCCATATCGTTGGAGACGAAGCCGTCGGCCCCGAACACGTCGAGCCGGTTGTTGCCGGCCGGCGACCAGCCGCCCGGGCTCGGCCATTCGGCATAGGCGCGCGGCAGGGTCCAGGCGCTTTCGACCGAGGCCACGACACCGTCGGCGAAGCGGATGGTGGTGAACACATGGTCGTGCAGCCCCGTCCGCTCGAAGATCGCCCCTTCGACCCCGTCGGCATAGACGCTCTCGACCGGAGCCGGATGCACCCAGCGCACAAGGTCGAAATCGTGCACGCCCAGCACCCGCAGCGTGGTCGACCGGCCGGTGAAGCGTGCCGCCTCCCCCGGTGCGAACTGGCGGCGGGCGCAGATGCCGGCGAGCCGGCCGCACACCCCCTGCCGGACGGCGTCGACGAGCTGGGCCGAGCCGGTCTCGAACCGCTCGACATGGCCGGCCATCAGGATGAGCCCGGACGCTTCGGCCGCTGCGACGATGGCGTCGACACCGGCCGCGTCGATCGCCACCGGCTTTTCCACCAGCATGTGGCAGCCCGCGGCCGCGGCGGCTTGCGCGTTGGCGACATGGGCGTCTTCGGGGGTGGCGATGATCACCGCATCGAGCCCGGCTTCGGCGAAGAACCGCTCGGGCTCGGTATGGACCGCAGCACCGAAGGCGGCCGAAAGGGCCGCCTCCTCCTTCAGGTCGCACACCGCGGCCAGTTCGGCATCGGCCCGCTCGGCGACGATGCGGGCGTGCCAGGCGCCGATCGCCCCGCACCCCAGCACGCCGACCCGCAGCATCACAGGGTCCCCGCGAACGGCCTTTGATGCGGGACGGTGATGGCCGCCAGGGTGGTTTCGGTGTGGCGGGGGGCCGGGGCCGGCATCGCCTGGCGGACCATCTTGCCCCAGCCGGGTTCGGCCACCGGCTGGCCGTCCTTGGCGACGGTCTTGCCGCGGACCAGGGTGGCGACCGGCAGGCCGGTGACGGTCATCCCCTCATACGGGCTCGACTTGCCGCGGGAGTGCAGGGTCGCGGCCGACAAGACGGCCGACTTGCCCATATCGACGATGGCGAGATCGGCATCGGCACCGACCCGGATCACCCCCTTGCTGCCGAACAGGCCGAAGGCCCGGGCCGGCGCACCGGCCATCAGCCGCACGACGTCTTCCAAGGTCAGCCGGCCGGCGTTCACCGCCGTCAGCATCAGCGGCAGGGACGTCTCCACACCGGGGAAGCCGCACGCCACCTTCCAGATATCGGCCCCGCGTTTTTCTTCGGCGGCATGGGGGGCGTGGTCGGTCGAGACCATGTCGATGCTGCCGTCGAACAGCCCGGCCCACAGGGGCTCCTGATGTGCCTTCTCCCGGATCGGCGGGTTCATCCGGATCACCTCGCCGCCCGGCTCCAACATCATCTCGGCATCGAGGTAGAGATATTGCGGCAGGGTCTCGACGGTGATGTCGACCCCCCGGGCCTTCCAGAACCGGATATAGTCGAGCGAGCGGGCGCAGCTTTCGTGCACGATGTGGATGCGCGCGCCGGTCCATTCGGCCAGGGTGGCGGCCCGGTTCAGGGCCTCGACCGCCACCACGTCGGTGCGGGCCGCCAGATGGGCCATCGGATCGGTGCGGCCGGCCGCCTGCATCGCGTGCTCGCGCCGGAACAGGATCGGCGAGTTCTCCGCATGGATCGAGCAGCGCTTGCCCAGCCGGGCCAGGATCTCGAACCCTTCGAGGATGGTGCCGTCGTTCGGGCAGGGCAGATCCCCGGTGGTGTTGCCCATGAACAGCTTGTAGCCGATGACCCCGGCGGCCGCGAGCGGCTCCAGATGCTCGACATTGTGCGCCCCCAGCAGGCCGTAGAGCCCGAAATCGACGATCGATTTCGACGCCGCGAGATCGTGCTTGAGGGCGAAGTTCTCGGCCGTATCGGTTGGCGGGTTGGTGTTCGGCATCTCGAACACCGTGGTCACCCCGCCGACCGCCGCGGCCTGGCTGCCGGTGCCCCAATCCTCCTTATGGGTCATCCCCGGCTCCCGGAAATGGACGTGCACGTCGATCACGCCCGGCAGCACATGCTTGCCCCGCGCGTCGATCACCCGATCGGCCGGGGGGGCGAGGCCGGGAGCGACCAGGCCCGCGATGCGGCCGTCGCGGATCAGGATGTCGGCAGCCACGGTGCCGTCTTCCCCGACCACCTGGCCCCCGGTGATGACGGTGTCGATCGGGCTGGGTTGCATGTCGGTCCTCTTACATCTTGGGGATCACAGGGGGGAGATTGTCAGATCACGGTGCCGCCATCGACCAGCAGATCCTGACCGGTGATGTTGCGGGCGGCGTCGGACAGAAGGAACAGCACCGCCGCCGCCACATCGGCATCCTGGCTCATCCGACCCAAGGCCGTGGTGCGGCGGAACCGGTCATACGCCTCTTCTGGGGCGATGCCATCCCGGATCGCACTCTCGCTTAGTTGCCGGGTCAGGCGCGGGCCGTCCACCCCCCCGGGGGAGACCATGTTGACCCGCACGCCGGCGGCACCGGCCTCCAGCGCCGCGGATTTGGTGATGCCGCGCAAGGCCCATTTGGTCGCCCCGTACAGGGACGCCTCGCGTACGCCCTTGAAGCCGAAGGTACCGCCGATGGTGACCACGCTGCCATGGCCTTGCGCGACCAGGCGCGGCAACACATGCCGCATCGGCAGGACCGTGCCGAGCACGTTGACGTCGAAGACGTCGCGATAGTCGGCCACCGTGTGTTCCCACAGCTTCTTGCCGCCGGGGCCGGTCGTGCCAGCGATGGTGACCAGGCCGTCGAGCCTGCCGGAAAGCGCGGCCGTACCGTCGACGACCGCTGCGGCGACCTGGGCGTCGTCGGTGATGTCGCAGGCCTGGATGGTGGAGGAACGGCCCAACGCGGCGACCGCTTCGGCCACCGGGCCGATCGCCTCGGTATCCCGGCCGGCCAGGATCAAGTCCGCCCCGGCCTCCGCCAAAGCGAGCGTGACGGCCCGGCCCATCCCCTTGGCGGGGCCGGTCACGAACACCGCGCGGCCGGCGAGACTCAGCCGGTCCGCCCTCACACCCATCGGGTGAACCTTCTCTCCAGCGTCGCGGTGACGAAGAACACCGTCATCGCCATGGCCATGCTGACGAACACCGCCGACCACATCAGGTCGAGCTTCACGAAGGCCGCCGCATCGAGGATCAGCCAGCCCAGCCCCGGTGCGCCGGAGAGCCATTCGGCCAGCATGGCGGACAGAAACGCACTCGCCGCCGAGGCGCGCAAGCCGGTGAAGATATAAGGCAGGGCGAAGGGGAACCGGACCTTCAGGAACGTGGTCACCCCGCCGGCACCCAAGACGTGCATCAGTTCCAGCGCGTTGCGCCGGGTCGCCCGCAGGCCGCGCATGGCGTTCACCATGATCGGGAAGAACGCCACGATCACCACCACGATGATCGAGGTGGTCAGCCCGCGGCCGAAATTCATGATCAGGATCGGGGCGATCGCCAGCACCGGTGCCGTGCGGATCACGATCACCAGGGGCAGGATCGCCCGGGTCGCCGTCGCCGACGCCACGAACAGGCTGGCCAGGCTGAGGGCGAGCACGGTCGCGACCAACAGGCCGAACACCGCGCTGCGGACGGTGTAGAGCAAGGCGTCGCTCACTTGCCCCCATTCGGCGACCAGCGTCGTCCAGACGGCCGCCGGCGTGGGCATGATGTACGGCGGGATCTCGGCCCAGCGGACCCACAGGTCCCACAGCAGGATCATCCCGGCAAAAAAGAGCAGCCCGCCGCCGGCCGTCCACAGCGGACCGGCCCAGCGGATCGTCAGGCGATAGGCGGCCGACCGCGCCGCCGCGGCATCAGGGGCGGTGTCCGTCATCGGCTCATCCCCCGACCTTGCCGCCGGTGTCCCAGCGGACGACCAGCGCTTCGAGAACCGCGACGACGGTATAGCCGGCCAGCGCCATCCCGCAGACGAACAGGATCGTCATCCAGACCACCGGCGCGTCGAAGCTGAACATGGCGTAGACCATCATCATGCCGATGCCGCGGTCGCCGCCGGCCCAGTCACCGAACAGCGCTCCGAGCACCGCCAGCGGGGCGGCGATCTTGCACGCCGCGAACAGGTAGGGCAGCGCCGACGGCAGGGCGAGCTTGACCAGGCGCTGCCCGGGACTGGCGGACAGGACGTGGAACAGCTCGGCCATGTGGCGGTCGACCGCCTTGAAGCCCTGGATGGACCCCACCAGCAGCGGGAACTGGGCAGCCAGCATGGCGACCGCGATCTTCGCCTCCTGCCCGTTCTTGAGCCAGATGATCAGGATGTGCTTGTCAAGGATCCGACGTGAACGGACGGGAGAAGGCGTGAGCACGCTGCAGCACATCCGCGCCAACGGCATCACCCAGGCGGTGGCGGTCGCCGGCGAGGGGCCAGCCCTGGTGCTGCTCCATGGTCTGGGGTGGGACCACAGCCTGTGGACCCGGGAGCTCACGGCCTATGCCGACCGATACCGCGTGATCGCCCCGGACCTGCGCGGCCACGGCCGGACCGACAAGCCGGACGCCCCCTACTCCATCGCCCAATACGCCGCCGACATCGCCGGGCTGCTCGACACGCTGGGAGTGACCCGAGCCGCGGTCCTGGGGTTCTCGCTGGGCGGGGCGATCCTGATGCGACTGGCCGCCGACCGGCCGGACCTGGTCGGTGAGGCCGTGTTCGCCTGCTGCGGTGCGGGCTCCACAGCCCAGGGCGAGGCCGGAACCGAGGCGATGCTCGATCGCGCGGCCGGCCTCGGTGCCCGGCGTTTCGCCGAGGAGCAGGCCGAAACGGTCTGGAGCCCGGCTTGGGCGCGTGCCCATCCGGAGCGCGTGGCCGCCTTCATCGGCTGGCGCGCGTCCATGGATCAGGCCGCGCTGGCCCGGGCCTTCCGGTCCGGCTACGGCACCGACCATTGGGGACTGTTGCCGGGGATCGCGGTGCCGAGCCTGGTGCTGGCCGCCGACCAGGACAGCTTCTGCGACGTGCCGACCCTCCGGCGGATCGCCGCCGCCCTGCCGGATGCCGAGTTCGCCCTCATCACGGGCTCCGGCCACCAGATCAGCATCGAGCAACCCGAGCAATTCGACCGGGCCCTCCTGCCCTTCCTCGACCGGGCCTGGCCCGCCAAGGCGGGGGCGGCAGCATGACGGGCGGGCGTCCCATCGGTCTCGTCACCGGCTCGGCGCCTTTTGCCGGGCTGCCGACCAACCCTGCGGAGATCCTGCTGCCGCATGTCGCCGGCAAGGTTCATTCCGGAATCGAGGTGGTGACGGTTGCCACGCCGGTCGATTTCGGCCGGCTCCCGACCCTGCTGCCGGATCTGGTGAACCGCTACCGGCCGGCCTTCGTGGTGTCCCTCGGCCTGGCTCTCGGCGCGGCGGTGGTTCGGGTCGAGCAGATGGCGATCAACGTCGCCCATTTCGGGGTGGCGGACAATGTCGGCAACCAGCCGCTGCACCAGCCGCATACCGACGACGCCCCCGACGGGATGGCGGCGAGTTGGGACGCGCCGGCGATCGTCGCCGCCCTGCTGGATGCGGGCGTGCCGGCGGTCGGCAGCTTTCATGCCGGCACCCATCTCTGCAACTACACGCTGTTCACCATGCTGGCCGCGCTGAAGGCGCAAGGCCGGCCACAGGTGCCGTGCGGGTTCTTCCACCTGCCCTATCTGCCCGAGCAGATCGTCCGGATGATGCAGGACCGCGGCGCGACCCCGCAAAAGGCGCCGCTGGCGCCGGTCGATCTGCCGTCGATGAGCCTGGAGCTGCAGATCACGGCCGTGACCGCCATGCTGGCGGTCGTCGCCCGGCAGGCCGTGGCCCGCGGCACCGATCAGACCGCCGCCCTCACCAAACCCGATACGCAGGAGATCGCCCATGCCCAGTGACGTCACGCCCAAAGCCTATGCGCGGGCGCAGGCCGTCGATGTGTCGGCGATCCCGGTGATCGACTTCGCGCCCTTCCTGACCGGCGATCCGGCCGCCAAGCTGGCCGTGGCCAAACGGATCGGCGACGCCTGCGAGACGGTCGGTTTTCTCTACCTCAAAGGTCATGGCGTGCCCGAGGCGCTGATCGACGGCGTGTTCACCGAGAACCGCCGCCTCTTCGCCCAGAGCTTCGAAGACCGGATGCGGACGGCCGCCACGCTCGACCACTGGCGCGGATACGTCCCGTCCAAGCTGGAGGGCGAGGGCGGAGCCACCGGCGGATCGATCGAGACGTTCCGGGCGATGCTCGATCTGCCCTGGGACGACCCGGACGTCGTGGCCGGCAAGCCGCTGCACCTGCCCAACACATGGCCCGATCATCTGCCCGGGTTCCAACGGACGGTCAGCGCCTATATCGACGCGATGCTCGATCTCGGCGCCAGGCTGCGGGCGGCCTTCGCGCTCGCCCTCGATCTGCCGGAAGACTATTTCGAGCCGTTCTACCGGAAACCGCTGATCCAGCTCTCCCTGCTGCACTACCGACCCCCGAAATCCCTGTCGGAGGAGGATTTCGAGATCGGCGCGGGGGAACATCAGGACACCGGCGCCTTCACCATCCTGATGCAGGACGATACCGGCGGGCTCGAGGTCGGCCACAAGGATCTCGGCTGGGTCGCCGCCCCGCCGATCGCCGGCGCCTATGTCATCAATATCGGCGACATGATGATGCACTGGACCAATGGCCGGTTCCGGTCGACCCCGCACCGGGTAGTGAACCGATCGCTCAAGCCGCGCTATTCGGTCCCGTTCTTCATGAACCCCGATTTCGACGTCGTCGTCGAGCCCGAGCCCAGGCTGTTCGGCCCCGGCGAGACCGCCCGGTACGCGCCGCTGCACAATGGCCGGTTCATGGTCGATTTCTACGACGCCGGCATGGCCTATCTCAAGGACCACGCGGTGTGAGGCCGGCGCCGGCCCGACCATGATGACGGCCCGGCAAAGGGGTGCCGGCACAAGTCTCGGTACGGCCGAAGGGTCGCAATCGTACCGCAGGGGACGCGATACCGACTTGCGCCGGCGTGACCTCATCTGGGCGCAGGTCGGTATCGGGGCCGGCGTTCATCCCGCTACGGCAATGTCCGGGCGGTCCGCGACGGCCATGCATGTCTGCTGCATGCGGGCGCACAGTTTGCCGTTGCCGCTCCCGTCCTCGGCGATCACGTCGATCTCGGCGACGGTGAGTGTGCGGCCCGGCTTGATCACTTTGGCATCGGCGCGGAACAGCGCACCCTTGGCCGGCCGCAGCAGGTTGATCTTGAACTCGACCGCCAGCACCGATCTGCCGGCCGGCATGGTCGTCAAGGCGGCGTAGCCGCCCGCGCTGTCGGCGATACTGGCCAGCACGCCGGCATGGACGAAGCCGTGCTGCTGGGTCAGGCCTTGGCGGAACGGCACCTCGATGACGACACGCCCCCGTTCGACGGTTGCCAGCCGGGCCCCCAGCGTGGCCATGAAGCGCATCCGCTCGAAGCTGGCCTGGACACGGGTCTCCATCATCTGTCCGGGATCATCGGGCACGGCAACGTCCTTTCCGTCTGCACGGTCGCTGGAAGGGACCGTACCGGGGCACGGTAACAGGCCAAGCCGATCGCATCGATACACGTCAGAATAGAATGAGAAAGAACTAAACGATATTATAAATAGAATACCGATCGCCCGATCCGTCACACTCATTCGGCATGCGACTACTCAACTCCCACTAGAGCATCCTGCGTCCTAACGGACGCAGATAAGATGCTCTAAATCTTTGAAATAGATCAACTTATCTGCGTTCAGATGAGTCCATCTGAACGCAG
>JANQKE010000102.1 GCA_028281265.1 Alphaproteobacteria bacterium
CGGGTTCTCCCCCATCACCGCCTGCCACAGCGCTTGCGTGCACGGCGTGTCGAACAGCCAGAACCCCGCCGCCAGCGTCACGTCATGTTGCGGGCCTTCGTCCCCGTACCGCCCCGGCTCGTCCTCGGGTGAGCCCATCACGAACCGCCCCGGCGGGATCCAGCGCAGGCGCTGCCGCGCCGATCCGTGCTCCGTCTCGATGGTCAGATCGGCGAAGACGCCGAACGCCGCGTCGATCCCGACCCATACCGCCCCGCCCAGGTCCCGATGCGCAAGCGGTGGTGCCGTCAGCCGCCCCGTCGCGGCCTCGGCGCCCGGCGGCAGGATCTGGAGATCCGCCTCCCCCCATGCCGCCTGCCAGTCCCCGAACGCGGGCGCGCGGACGCTCAGCCCCTCCCGCCCGCAGGACCAGGACGCGACCCCGTGCGGCCGGGCCACCGGTGCGATCGTCACCCGTTCCCGCACCGTGTCGACATGCAGGGCAGTCCCGGCCGCCGGCCGCCCCAGCCCCGCCGGCAGGCGATCGGCCGATACCTGCCGCCCCACTGCGGCGTCCCCCATCAGCACCCGCAACCCGACCGCATCCACCGTCAGCGGCGCGCCCAGGGCGCGCTGGCGCGGGCCGGCCGGCTCGGCCTGCACCCGAACCTCCCCGGTCGTGGCGTCCTGGATCAGCCAGGCGGATCGCGGGGACCCCGCCTGACCGCTCAACGCGCTCAACCGGCCCATATCGGCGTGGCGGGGGATCGTCCCCCGGTGCCGCCGCTGCGCCTCCGCCAGCCGGTCCAGCGGATCGGCATGGCGGGTCCACATCGCCTTATCCGCCCGGGCCATGATCCCCTCGGCCACCAGCCGCCAGTCGGCCGCGCGGGCGGCGTCCGTCGCGGTGCCGCTCGCCACCAGCTTCTCCAGGAACGCTTGGGCATCGGCCACCCGCGCCACCGCCCCCGGGCTGTCGGCCACGGCGCCCTTCCTCGCATGGGCTTCCCAGACGAGCGTCTCCTCATGCCCCACCACCGCGCGCAGATGCCGGTGATGCCGCTCCCGCACCTGGTCGACGGCGGCCTGGAGTGCGGGCGGCAACGCGGTGAACCGCTCAAGGTACCGCTCCGCCGCCAGGGGGCGCAGGGCGGCCGTCCACCCCGCCTCGACATCTTCGTGGCACCATAGCGCCCCTTCCGCCCCCGCATGGCCGGCCAGATCGGGCACCAGTCGGCGCAGCGCCCGCAGCAGCGGCGGATCGATCCGCCGGATCACCGCCGCCAGGGTCAGGAGAGCGTCGAGCCCCTCGGGCACCGGCTCGGCCGTCCCCCGGGCCGCGGTCGGATGCGGCCGGGCATCGGGGCTCCAGCGCAGGATCGGCAGGTCGGGCGGGATCGGCGTTCCCACCTGCCTCGCCCCCAGCGGCATCAGCGCCACCGGCCGTGCCCCGACCCGCCGCATCCCTTCGACGAACCGGGCCCAGTCGACCGCCTCGACCGACCGCGGCCCAAGCAGCAGACCGAGATCCCCGACGATCAGCACCGGCGTGCCGGGGGCCGGCGGGGTCCAGGGCAGGTCCGCCGGCGCCGCCCAGACCGGCGCCCGCCGCACCGCCTGCCAGTCCCGCCACGGGCCGAACGGGCCGTGATTGGCCAGTCGGATCCGCACGCCGCCGGCGCCGAGGTCCTTGACCAGCCGTTCGGCCAGCCGGTGCATGTCCCGCCGGTAGGGCCACAGGCGCGGACTGAAATCCAGCAGCACCACCAGATCGGGCGGCCAGCGCCGGTGCCGGCGGCGTGGGAGGTGCCGGGGCAGCCGGCCTCGGGCCAGGGACCGGGCCAGCCGCTCGGTGTCCAGCTGGCCCCAACGCTCGACATCGAGCATCCGGCGCAGGGCCGGGATCAGCCTGGCATGGGGGACCAGGTCCACCTCTTGCCCCAACCGGCGGGCGGACCGGGGCTGGGCATCCGTCTCATCCAGCGGGGTGGTGAACGCGTCGGTCGATGACGGCGGCTCCATGTCCGGATCGGGCGGCGACCGGGTTTCCCGCTGCACGATCGCCGGGACCATCGGCATGGTCAGCGGCTGGCCCGCATTGAGCCCCGCGCCGATCGGCAGCGCGAGGCCCGGCCCGGGCGCAGGGGCAGGCGTTGCCCCCTGGGGTTCGGACTGGGTACGGTGGATGTAGCCGAACCAGCCGGTCTCATCGAGGTCGAGGGTCAGCCGCTCGGGCGCCCCGGCGGCGATGACCCGCAACAGATCGGCCCGGCCCGCCGCCCCGCGCGACCCGGCCAGTGCCCGCGCGGTCATGCTGGCCCGGGTGGCACGGCGGCGTCCCCGGCGCCGTCGTCTCCGTCCGGTTTGCCCCGATCCTGGCGCTGATCGGCGTTCTTGATCAGCGCATAGGCGCTCAGCCGGTTCAGCCAGTAGGCTTGTGCCTCAGTGCGCTCGGCTTCTGGGACCGCCCGGGTCAGATCGTCCAGCGCGGTCAGCAGGTCGATATACTCGGCCAGCCCCACCGGCGGGTAACCGGCGGCGAGGGTCGCCTCCCGGTCGGTGTGGACCTGGTGGGCTGCCGCCTTCCGAGCCTCGTCTTCGATGGCGAGATGGCGGTGCGTGCTTCCCCGTTGGACCAGCCAATCGACGAACTCAGCCGGGTCGCTCGGTGGGTTGAGATTGAGGACGACGCACCGGCGGACGAAGGCCGGCGGCAGCTCCCGCTCCTCATTGGTGGTGAAGATGACCAGCGGTACCCGGCCGTCGACGGGCCGGATCACCCGATCGTTGAGAGGCGGGACGGTGAAGCTGCGGTTGCCCAACACCTCCAGCAAGGCGTTGGGCACATCCGCCTCGCCCTTGTCGACCTCGTCGATCAGCAGTACCGCGGGCGCGCTCTCACCCGCGGGCGGCTCGAACGCCTGCCACAGGCAGCCCTTGTCGACATATCGTTCCTGGGTGGGATCGAGATGGTCGGCACCGAGCTGCGCGTCGGCCAGGCGGCTGACCGAGTCGATTCTGTACAAGAGATCCAGCGCCTCGAACCGCGGGTGGATCACCTCGACCAGCAGACGGTGGGTGCCCAGCACCTGGGCCGCGGCGCGGGCGATCTGGCTCTTGCCGCTGCCGGCCTCCCCCCGCACCAACAGCGGCCGGCGGGCGGCGCGGGCCAGGATCAGCGCATCGATCTCCGGCTGGCTCCACCAGTGCCCCGCGGCCGGGTACCGGTCGTCGGCCTCGAGCGGCAGGGTCGTCTCGGCCTTCAGGCCGACGAACGGGTTGACGGTCTCCGACGTCACGGCCTCAACCCGCCCCACTGCCGGGGAACCAGACGGGAAGCCACGGGGCGGCCTTGGCCAGATGCCCCATGATGCGACCGCCATCGTCCAGCGCGTCGGCGATCGTCTCGATGGCGTCCAGCGCCCCCTTGATCACGCCCCGGTCGCGATCGCCATCGGGCTTCGCCACTTCCGCCTGCACCGCAGTAAGATGACCCTCCAGCCGCTCCCGCGCACGGCCGGGGTCGAGGCTGGCGATCTCCGCTCGAAGCGCCTCCAGCAGCGCCACCATCTGCTCCGGATCGACCCCGTGCTGTTCGGTGTGGGTCGTCACATTGCCTTGTCCGGCCACGGCCTGTGACTTCTTCCCATGAGACTCTGCGTGGTTCGAGTTGTGATAGGTGTTTCCATAATAGTAATGCGTATCACCCTTCCCCTGCATCTCCTGTCCTCCCTGATGTGGTCGTGACGATCGATTGCCGCGCTGTCCCTCAGCCTGCGCGGCCTTCAATTGCGCCCAGAACGCTTGCACCTCTGCAACGAGGGTATCGATGTCCATGCCGAGAAGATCGGCCGACACCTCCGACCGGGGGATGACGACGGGCACCCGGTGCCGTGTGGCGAAGGTGTGGCATACGGGCTTGAATCGATCCTCACGAACGAGCAAGGCGAGGCTCTTTCGGTAGACACGCCGTTCCTCTCGGAGCTTCGCGTTCATCCGCGCCCGCTCGCGACGGGACAAGGGCCGATCCTCCGCTGCGGCTTGTGCCCGGCGGGCGGCAGCCAAGGCGGTCCCGACATCGTCGCGCTGCGGCTGCGTCAGCGGCCCGTCCTCCTGCGCCACATCGATCGTGCTCGCTCGGTCCCGGAACAGCGCGATGTAGACCGCCCGCTCGAAGTCCGAGAGGATCTGATCGCCGACACCGGTGCCCGTGATTTCGAACACCCCGTCGACCTGCGGCATGTCTCCGTCGCCGTCCCGCAAGATGTGCAGAGCCCCGCCAAACAACGCCGTCGCCGTGATCGCAGCAATCAGCTTGGCAAGCGCGACATCGTCGTGATCCGGGATCGGGATGGAATAGGTGGCGACGGTTCGGTTGTGGGCCGCGTCCGGGCCGATGCTGACGGCACGACAGACCAGCAGGAAATAGAGAGCGACCGCCGCGTCATAGGCCGCGTCTCTCTCCCGAACGGCCGTCTCCGACAACCCCGTCAGTGCACGCCGGACGGGGACGAAGTACTCAAGAATGCTGTCCTCGTCACATGGGCAAGTCGCGAACCACGCCGTGATTTCCAGAGGTCGGCGATGGCTCCATGCGTCGCCGAAGTCTTCGACCAGCGCCCTCCGAAGCCGGTCGAGGTACGGCCGCGCGGCCGGCGCCCCCAGCCGCTCGCACGCCAGCTTGACATGATCGGTGAGCGGTCCGGGATCCGATGCCTTCTCCGCTTCGGCCGCCTGTTCTGAACCGGGCGCGCTATCGGCAACCATAGGATGGGGGATCCGCTCCGGATACAGGGGGTGATCGGTCGACACACGAACAGCGTGCAAACCCTAGCCACACCCTCGATCCCCGATCAACTGCCTATGCACCCCGGGCGACGGCGGCTCCGCGGGCGCACCAACGGGCACGCCACCGACCGGGATCCAGACCGGCATTGGACGGCGATGCCGGCCGCCCCTCAACCCCCCGGCACGCGCCATTGCGCGGCGATCCGGTCCAAGGCGGCGCGCAAGACCGCCTTGACCACCGCCAGGGCCACCGCCCGACGGCCGCCATGGCGCACGGCCAAGGCCGTCAGCGACATCTCGGCCACGATCACCCCTTCGATCACCGCCCAGCCGCCCGGGACGGCCGCCACCGCCGACCGGGCCGCGTCCAGCCGGCGGCACGCCGCAGCCGCCCGTGCGGCTGGGTCCAGGGCGTCCCCGCCACCGCCGCCGAGCCGGTCGAGGCCTATCGTCGCCGGCCGGCCGCCGGCGTCGCGGATCCGGAACAGCCAATCGAGCTGGCCGCACACATCGGCCTGGCGGGCGGTCAGCACGCCGGCCCGCTCCAGCTCCTGCCACCGGCTCAGCACCCGGGACCGCATCGCCTCGCCGCGACGGGCGGGGTCGAGCGGCTCCTCGACCACCGGCCGGCGCGCCCAGGCCCCGTCGGACGGCGGGCGGGCGGGCGCCCCGTTCCGGCTCCGTCCCGTGTCCGCTGGCGGCCGGGGCTTCGGGCGAGCGGTCCGGCCGGCGGCACGGTGACCGCGCTCCACGGTCGAGCGGGAACTCCTGCGGCGCGGCATCGCGGGGCTCATCCTTCCCAGGTGACGAGGCCACCGCGGCGGGTGTCGACATGGATGAAGCGGCCCTTCGGATAGGTGCCGACGCCGGTAAAGCCCAGCTCGGCCGCCAGCCGGACGATCGCGCCCTGGGTTCTTTCCGTCGGTCCGACCAGGAAATCCGTCGCCCGGCCCACCGGATGCATCGAGAACGGCGTCGATCCGGTGGCTGCGTTGTGTTGCGGTGACCGATACCAGCTGGTCGGCACCACCGGCCGTCCGAGGGCGGCGCGCAGCCGCTGCATCCGGTCCAGGTGATCGGGATCGACCAGGATCATCCCCGTGCCCCGGCATGCCACCTCGCCGGGCGCGAAGGCGGGCCATCGCCGCCGCCACTCCTCGCGCTGGGACGCGGTGATCCCGGTTGTCTGCGTGAACAGAACCGGATGGGTGAACTCTGCCATCGTTCGGACACTCCCTATCGTCGTCGTGATGTCGCGGATGCCGGGGGCGATCGCGCCCCGCCCGCCACCGGGAGCCCCTTGTGCAGGAAACCGCGCAGGGTGCTCCAATGTCTTGGAATCGATCGTCTTTCCCTGTTTCGAGTGACTCAATCGTACTACTCGATGATCGAGCCGCCGGCCGCCCGCTCCCACCGGTGCACGGCCTCCATCAGCGCGCATCCGCGCGGGGTTAGCGCCAGGACCAGCCTGTCCTCGGCGCCCGGGGTCAGGCGCGCCGCCCAGGCTCGGCGCAAGGCCTCGCGCTCGGCCACCGTCAGGCTCAGCCAGTGGTCGACGGGCGTGCGCGCCGTCTCCGGCAGCCGGGCCTGCAGGTCGCGGATCACCAGCGCCGCCTGGGCCAGCAATGTCGCCGCCCCCGGGATCCAATGCGCCGGTGGCTCGGCCTCGGCATGGCTGTGGGCCTCCAACGCGCCGATCAGCCAGTCGAGCGGTGGCGGGGGATCGGTCGGGCTCATGCGCCGGTCGCCTCCCGGCCGGCTCCAGGGCGCCGGCTTGGCTCAGCCCGCAGGCGGGCGGCGAGGTCTCGGGCCAGGGCCTGGCGCTCGGCCACCGGCAGCGGCTCCGCCCGCTCCCGGGCGCCGGCCTCCAGCGCCCGCCGGGCCCGCGCTGCCATCGCCTTGAGCCGGTGGGCGGTCCGCGGCAGATGGTCGAGCACCTCGGCCGGGTTCGGGGCACGGCGTTCCCGCCAGGCCCGTGACCAGGCCGCCACCGCATGGGCCAGCGCCCAGGCCGGCCAGGGGGCGAACTGGGCGACCAGCAACGCGTGCAGCGCCTCGGGGTCGCAATAGGGCCAGCCCGGCCCCGCCCCATGGGCCAGCACCCGGCCGGCCAGCCGGTCCCGCGCCTCAGCGTCCGCCGGACAGGTCGATGGCTGGACCGCCGTCAACAGCCGGGTCAGATCCGCCCGCCGCACCCCCGGCGGCAGTGGCTGGTCCTCCCGCCAGGTCTCGATCCTCAGCGCCGTTGCCGTATCGGCCGCGGACAAACGCGGAAACACCGTTGGGGGCAAACCCGGGACGGCGTCCGGGCGAGTCGGGACTGTCCCCGGCATTGGGGGATCGGGGGGGAGCATGGGCAGCCTCCAGGGTGGCGGTCTCGTCAAGGAACCGGTCGCCGTTCAGGAACGTCGCCGGGTTGCACCAGGGCCATTCGGGCGGCTTGGCGGTGAGATAGCCGTCGAGCCCGGCCAGGATCGTCGTGGCCGCGTGTCCCCGCTTGAGCGCCGCCCGATAGGCCTGCTCGGCCCGGCGCTTGGCGATCTTCTGCGGATACCGCTGCCAGAACGCCGCGAACCCGTCATCGGCCCCGTCGACCGGCCGGCAGCCGGCATCGGCCCCGGCGGACGGCGGGGGGGACGAAAGGGGGGGTACCCTTTTGTTTGTTATTCTGGCCTCTGGCCTCTGGGGCGAAGGGGGGCTTGGAGGCCCCCTTGAAGGTGGCGGAATTTCTCTTTGTTCTTCAGATAGTTGGCTGGCGCGGGCCAAGGCCTGTTTCTTGATTTTCCGCCCCGTTTTCGATCGTCTGTCGTCGCGGAGCATGCGCCGGGAGTAGATGCGCCCCTTGCGATCCCGGGAGAAGACGCCCCAATGCTCCAGCTCCGCCATGAGGGGTGCCAGCTCGGTCTCCGGCCTGGACACGGCTGTGGCCAGGGCGTCGACGTCGAGCGGCACGCCCGCGATGGCGAGATAGCCACGGGTGTCGGCTCTCGCGCAGATGCAAAGCATACGCATCCAAAGCCCCTGCGCCGCCAGGGAACACTGGCGCAGGGCGTTGTCGGACTCCCAGTCCGACCAATAGAACTTCGACCAGGGACGGTCCCGGTCAGCCATGGCGGGCCATCCCGTCCGCCGGGTGCGCGCCCGCCAGCAGGTCGCCGGTGATGCGGCAGCCTTGAAGACGTCGGGTGTCCGCCAGCGCCTGTGCAGCCGCCGGGTTGAGCCACAGCCGCTCGATCCGCGCGCCGCCCCCATGGGCCCGCGCCGTCCGCTCGACCGTCCGCCACCCCACCAAGGCGTCGCTATAGAGATCCGACCCGTAGCCCGAAAGGACGACCATTCCCCGGAGGGTGCGGTCCGTCAGCACGTCGAGCAGCGCACGATGATCGGCTTCCGTCATCTCCCGACGGTAGACGCCGCGGGCCTTGCCGGGCCGTCGGGTGGTCGGCAGATACGGGGGATCGAGATAGTGGACGGCGTCCGGCTGGTCGTAGGCCGCGATCACGTCCACAGCGGGCCGGCATTCGATCACCACACCCTGCAGACGGCGGGTGAAGGCATCGATGGCATCCGGGTAGGCCGCCCAGCTGCGCGCCGGGTGCCGCCGCTGCTTTAGGGTGCAGCCGGCGAATCCGGTGCGGAAGTCCGGATTGGCACCGGCGGCGCCAAAACCGGCGAAGGATCGGTAGATCGTCCGACGCGCGATCTCGACCGGGTCGGTTGCGGGCTGTCGGGCGGTCTCGAACTCCGTTCGCGAGAATGGGGTGAGCCGGATCCGCTCCGCCAGCGGCGCGGCCAGGACCGGGTCCCGCAGCACCTCGAACACCGTGACGATGCGATCGTCGAGATCGTTGATGACTTCGACGGGCGCCGGGGCGGCAGCCAGGGTCACCGATGCGGCGCCGGCATAGGCCTCGACCCGGCATCGGCTCGGTGGAAGATGCGCGACGATCCAAGAGGCCAATCGGAACTTGCCGCCATGATACCGCAGGACCGGCCGAGACGGGGCCGATGGGCATCGCGCCGATCGCGCCACCGCCCCCATCAGCACCCCCGTCCGGGCGGCCAGGACTCGCCCGTCGGCTGCACCACGCACATCGTACCGGCGGCGACCGGTTCGGCCGCCAGGTCCTCGCCGTCAGGCAGCGCGCGCCGGACCACCCGGCATGGCCAGGCCGGATCGGCGACACGCGCCAGCGCTTGCTTGTCCGCAGCGGCGATCCCGTCACCGACCCGGGCGGCACCGATCGCGACGCCGCCGGCCAGCAGCATCGGCGCCGTCCCGACGGCGACCGCGCGCCGCAGGTGCCGGCTCACCGCCCCGCCCTCCGAGGGCCGGATCGCGAGGGCGCCCGCCGGTCCCGGTTGCGCCAACCATCCGGCGACGGTGCGGCGTCGCACCCGGCCCCGACCCGGCTGCCGCTGCCGTCGCGCTGCACGAACCGCGTCCAGGGCACCCAGCCGGACCGGCAGTGAAACCCCCACAGCCGCACCCGCGGGCCGGTGGCGAATAGGGTGATGGCGGGGATCGCCACCCCGGTCGGTCCGCTCAGCAAGGCCAGACGGTGCGGTGTCGCCGCCCGGCGCAGCACCAGGCTGCCCGGCGGGCGGATGATCGTCCGGGTCCCGCCGCCGACGCTGGCCGCCAACACCTCCCGATAGCCCCCTGCCAGCACCAGACTGGCGTTCGCCCATGGATGATCGTGCAGCGCCCGCTCATCGTCGGCACGCAATACCAGGTGGAGATAGAGGTTCGCCCACCGATTGCGCGGCCACATGTACCACCGCAACAGGTAGGGGTCGGCCCTGTCCCCGATCACGAAGTCCGGGGGACGCCGCAGGGCGATCCGCCGCGCAAGGCGCATCCCCAGGCCGGCCAACCCTCCCGGTGACCCGGTGGACCAGGGAGCGAACGCCGCCGCGATCGCCCGTTGGATCGCCCGTCGCGTGATCTCGGCCGAAGGGTCCATACCGTCCTCCGTATGCGTGCATGTCGTCATGGGGGAACGCCGTGTCGGCGCTCGGCTTCAGCGGCTCTGGTCGTCCGCGACGTACGGGCTTGCTCCGTTCGGCCGCGGCACCTCCTCGGCCTGAACGACGCGCAGCGCCTCGACGATCGCGTAGTCCGGCACGCCGGCGGCGAGGGCCTGGCGGATCAGCGCCCGGCTCAGCCGCCGGAAGGCGGTGGCGTTCTCCCGACCGGGTCGGCGGGGGTCGAGCTGCACGGTCGCGGCCATCACGCCTCCCCCTCCCCAGCGGTCGGTCCGTTCGGCCATCGGTCGCCGAACAACGGGGTGTCGCCGCCCCGTGCCCGGGCCAGCCGGCGGTGGATATCGGCGATGTAGTCGGACTCCCGTTCGATCAGCGTCGCCGTCACCCCTTCCAGCAACGCCGCCTCGCCGGTCGTCCCGGATCCCGCGAACGGGTCGAGCACATGGCCGCCGGGCGGGGTCACCAGGCGGATCAGCCAGCGCATCAGCGCGATCGGCTTGATCGTCGGATGCCGGCTGCCGGCCCGGTCCCGTGGCCCGGCCTTGGCAGCATAGAAGAACCGGGCCGCCGAGCCGTGGTCCCCGCGACGCGGGTAGGTCCGGCCGATCCCTCGCGGCGGCGCGCCGTACACCCGGCCCGGGCGGCGCTGCCGGTCGGAAACCGCGCGCCGCTGCCCCGGCGCGATGGGGAACACCGCGGTCGCCGCCCCGCTGCCGTCATGCACCAGATTGGCGGGCCAGCGGCCGGCCGCATCGGCCGCGCCGTCCGCCGCCGGCACCGACGCAGCGGCGATGTTGAACCCGCCGACGCCAACGGTGGCGAGATTGGCCGCGACCGAGCCGGCCGCGATCGGCTTGCGGGCGATCACGATCGGTTCCACCGCGGGCTTGAGCGCCGTGCCCCACCCGGCCCAGCGCCGCCCCAGCTCGGAGACGGGTCGGTCGGATCCGGGCCGCTGCTCCCGGTCGGCCCGTCCGCTCCCGTCGACGGCCGGATCGACCGCGCCGGCCGGCCCCTCCCGGCGGTCGAGATCGCGCGCCAGGTTCCGGCTCTTGGGAAAGCCGGAACCAAACACCCAGCCGGCCCAGCCCGGCAGACCGTCCAGAGCGGCGATCGCCGCCAGCGCCTCCCGCTGGCGCGGGTCGAGGCTGTCGACGAACGCCGTCACCAGCCGGTCGGGATCGGCCAGGCCGACCACGGTATCGCGGATCTCCATGCCCGCATCCTCGATCGCGCAGGCCAGCCGGTGCACGGTGCGGGGATGACCGAAGGCGCACAGATGCGCACCCGGCTTCATCACCCGGGCGACCGCCCCCCAGGTTTCGGGATCGAAGGCGACGGACCCGCCATCCCACGCTTGGCCCATGAAGCCGCGCGCCGACCGCGCATAGACACCCGTCGCCCCGTCGCTCCGCGCCGGCGCCGCGCCCGGGGCACCGAACCGCTGCACGATGCTGGTCAGGTGATACGGCGGGTCGGTGACCACGGCGTCGACGAAGGCATCGGGCAGCCGCGCCAGCACCGCCCGGCAGTCGCCGGGGCGAACCGATATGCCGTCCGCCGGCGATGGGGTGCTTGCCTCAGGCATGGGCCGCGCACGCCCCGGCCGTGGAGCCCGAGAACCCGCCCCGGCAGGGCGTCGCCGTCCCCCGGCGGCCTTCGTCGGGACAGGCCTCCAGAACGGCACGGGCGTCCACATCCGTCCCCTCGAAGCATAGGCCGGCGCGACCAGGCGGGGCTGGCGGCACGGGCAGGCCGTCGCCGGCCCGGTTCGCCCCGATCAGGCCCCAGTCGATCGGCCCCCGCGCCAGCACCCGCCCGTCGGGCAGCACCACGCGCCCGCGCGGAAAGGCGAGCACCGCCTGCCCCCGCAGCGCCGCGCAGGTCGCGACCAGCCAGGGCTCGGACAGGCCCAGCGCCGCGGCCAGCTCCGCCACCATGAACGGACGCCGCCGGTCGGCCAGATCCTCGCAAGCGTAGAGCACCCGCTCGAACGCCCCCGGATGCGGGGTGACCGTCCGGCCGACCCCGATCACGACGACCAGCCGGCCTTGCCGCTGGATCAGCCCGCGCCGCTCCAGCCGGCCCAGCCGGTCTCCCACCGCCGCCGGGCCCAGGCCGAAATCGCGCGCCAGCACCCCGGCATCCACCGGGCGGCCGAGGCCCGGCGACCCGGCGATCTTCGGCGCACTCACGACGGCCTCCGCATTCGCACCACGCCCGTCTCCTGGCTCCCGGTTCCCGGCACCTGGTTCCTGTTTCCCGGCACCTGGCTCCCGCCCGCCGCGACATCCCGTTGCAGGCGGGTCGCCGCCTCGATCAGATCGCCCACCTCCCGCATCACCGCCTGCGCCTCGATCGGGTCGATCCGCCCGTCGGCCGC
>JANQKE010000126.1 GCA_028281265.1 Alphaproteobacteria bacterium
GATCAACCTGCGTTCAGATGGACTCATCTGAACGCAGGTTGATCTATTTCAAAGATTTAGAGCATCTTATCTGCGTCCGTTCGGACGCAGGATGCTCTATCTCTCCGGTCGTCGTGTCGCTCCTGTAACGGGCCGCTTTCATCACCCAGCGTCCGGTGCTGCTGCTGCCGATGACAAAACCGGCAAAGACGACGAGCCACGGCATCAGCGGCATCGCTTCCTCCCCTGCTTTCTCGCGCCGGACCGGCGCAAAACCTGGCTCCCGGCTCCGGACCCTCGATTTCCGTCTGCCGAGCCCGGTCACCGCCGCGGCGGCGCCGCTCCGCCCTCTGGGGCGGGGGCTGACGGGCGCTCCGCTTGCCCGTCCGGCCCCAGCCCGCCGGGCTCCGCGGCGCCAGACCGGGGCTCCGCCCCGGTCGCCTGAGCTCGGGCACAGCGGAACCCCAGGGCGCCGTCGCGGCGGCCCGGAGCGCGGCCGCCCCGGCAGGCGGACCGCACGAGGCGAGCATGGGCGTAACACGACCCGCCGCGGATCACCCGGCGCGCGCCGGGGTCAGCCTCCGGCTGCTGCCAGGCACTGCCGTCCTCGGGGGCACCATCATAGCTCTCGTGCCAAGGGTCCGGGCACCATTCATCGACGTTCCCCAACATGTCGTACAGACCCCACCGGTTCGGTGCCTTCAGCCCGACGATCCGCGTCCCCGCCTGAGTGTGCGGGTGCTGCTTCTCCGGCCACGCCGAACTGTCTTCCCCCTCCGCCAGATCGAACCCGACCCCGCTGTTGCCGCCGTACCAGGCGATCGGGTCCAGCGCCGGCGCGTTGTTCGCCCCCAGGATCTCGATCGGCCCGGTGTACAGCGCGGCTTGCGTCCCCGCGCGGCAGGCGTATTCCCACTGCGCCTCGCTCGGCAGGCTCAGACCCAACCCAGGCACCAAGTCGTTGATCCGTTCCAGGAACGTTTGGACATCGTTCCAGCTCACGCGCTCCACTGGCCGGTCGGGGCTCCGGAACTGGCTTGGGTTCTCCCCCATCACCGCCTGCCACAGCGCTTGCGTGCACGGCGTGTCGAACAGCCAGAACCCCGCCGCCAGCGTCACCTCGTGCTGCGGACCTTCGTCGTCCCACCGCCTCGGCTCGTCTTCCGGTGAGCCCATCAGGAACCGGCCTGGGGGGATCCAGCGCAGGCGCTGCCGGGCCGACCCGTGCCTCGTCTCCACCGCCAGTTCGGCCCACAGGCCGAACCGATCGTCGCCCCAGGCGTCGGCCCAGACCGGCGGCGTGCCGTCGATCAGCGGCTGCCAGGCCGTGTCCATCAGCGGTCCCCCCGCCAGTCCCAAAGGGCGGCCCACCGGCGAGGGGTCGGGGTGGTACCGCCCCCCCTTACTACCACGCCGGCGGCCTGTGCTGTTGCCCCCGCCACCACCCGGTGGCTGGCGAGGAACCGGTTGAGCTGGTCGGCGGCGTCCTCCCCGCCGTGGACCGGGATCGTGAAGAAGCGGACCTGCATGGTCAGCGCCTCGGCCGGCGGCGGCGCGGAATCCCCGATTCCGGCGCCTGCGGCGCCGCTCCGCCCGGCGGGGCGGGGGCTGACGGGCGCTCCGCTTGCCCGTCCGGCCCCACCCCGCCAGGCTCCGCGGCGCCAGACCGGGGCTCCGCCCCGGTCGCCTGAACTCGGGCACAACGGAACCCCAGACGGCCGCTGCGGATGCCCGGATGGCCATGGCCCCGGTAGGCGGACCGCACGTCGCGAGCGTTGCCGCCCCACGACCCGCCGCGGAACACCCGGGCCGCGCCGGGATCAGCCTCCGGCTGCAGCCAGGCGCTGCCGTCCTGGGGGGCGCCGGCATAGCTTCTGTGCCAGTGGTCCGCGCACCATTCCCAGACATTGCCGTGCATCTCGTACAGGCCCCAAGGGTTGGGCGGCAGGCTGGCCACCGGCACCGTCTCCCCGCGATCGAGTCCCTTGGGACCGTCTTGGTATGGGAAGTTGCCGTTATAGTTCACCTGCTCCGGCGTGATCATCGCCCCGAAGCTGAACGGGGTGGTCGTCCCCGCCCGGCAGGCGTATTCCCACTGCGCCTCGCTCGGCAGGCTCAGACCCAACCCCGGCACCAGGCCGTTGATCCGTTCCAGGAACGTCTGCGCGTCGTTCCAGCTCACTTGCTCCACCGGCCGATCCGGGCTCCGGAACTCGCTCGGGTTCTCCCCCATCACCGCCTGCCACAGCGCTTGCGTGCACGGCGTGTCGAACAGCCAGAACCCCGCCGCCAGCGTCACGTCATGTTGCGGGC
>JANQKE010000063.1 GCA_028281265.1 Alphaproteobacteria bacterium
ATCTCATCCGCGCCATGAACGACAAGAAAAGCCTCAAGCTCAGGCGAAAGGCCGCCGGCTGGAGCTCAGACTATCTCGCCTCCATTCTCGGCATCCCAATCCGTTAACCCGGATTCGGAGCCCTGGCCCCCGTCCCGGTCCGGCAGCCGCGCCACCAGGAACAGCCGGCGGAACGGGAACCAGGTGCTGCCGTCGGCCTCCGGCGGGTAGGCCCGGGCCACGGTATCCCGGTAGGCCTGGAGGAACCGGGCCCGGTCGGCATCGTCCAGGCCCTGGAGAACCGGGCGCAGCGCCGTGCCCTTGAGCCACTCCACCACCGGATCCGGGCCGGTCAGCCGATGCCAATAGGTGGTCTGCCAGACATCGAGCGCGGCCGTCAGCGGCGCCAGCAGCCGGCAATAGTGCCCGGCCGGCGCCACCGGGTCCTCAAGGGGTGTCACCCGATCGGACAGATCGAGGGCGGCGAGGGTCTCCGAGATCCCGCGATGGGCCGGGGACTGGAAGTTGTCCGACATCTGCACCGCCAGCACCCCCGCCGGCGCCACCAGACCGAGCAGGCGCGGGAACAGGCGATCATGGTCGCGGAGCCACATCAGCACCGCGTTGCAGAACAGAACGTCCACGGGCCGATCGGGCCGCCAGACGGTCAGGTCGGCCTGGACGATGTCCAGTCCCGGATACGTGGCCCGGGCCTTGGCGACCATGTCCGGGGACTGGTCCATGCCGGTCACCCGGGCGTCGGGCCAGCGCTCGCCCAGCATCCGGGTCAGGTCGCCGGTTCCGCAGCCGAGATCGACGATCCGGCGGGCGGCCCGATGGTCGATCCGCGCCATCAGGTCGATCCCCGGCCGCAGCCGCGGCCCGTGGAACCGGGTGTACTGATCGACATCCCACCGCGCGCTCATCCCGCCGCCCCCGCCATCCGGAACCGGTCGCCAGCATAAAGGGGGCGGAGACCGGCGGAAAGCGGGCGGTCCGCGACCGCCACGGCCGGAGCCGGGGTCAGCGGCGCAGGCCGATGGCGTCCATGAACTCCCGCCGCAGCTCCCGATCGGTCTTGAACTCGCCCAGCATCCGGCTGGTCACCATGGTCGTGCCCGATTTGCGGATGCCGCGGGTGGTCATGCAGTGGTGCTCACTCTCCACCACCACCGCGACGCCGCGGGGACGCAGCACGCGATCGAGCGTGTCGGCGATCTGGGCGTTGAGCTTTTCCTGGATCTGCAGGCGCTTGGCATAGGCCTCGACGACCCGGGCGAGCTTCGAGATCCCGACCACCCGGTCGGTCGGCAGATAGGCGACATGGGCCACGCCGATGATCGACACCATGTGATGCTCGCAATGGCTTTCGAACCGGATATCCCGCAGCAGGACCATCTCGTCATAGCCCTCGACCTCCTCGAAAGTGCGGGCGAGCAGGGCTTCGGGATCGATGCGGTAGCCGGCGAAGAACTCCTCATACGCCTTGACGACACGGGCGGGGGTATCGGCCACCCCTTCCCGGGCCGGGTCGTCGCCGGCCCAAGCGATCAGGGTCCGGACGGCGGCCTCGGCTTGCGTTCGCGACGGGCGGGCCGGGCTGAGGGCATCAGCCTCGGACGCCAGCAGCGCCGGCGTGGCAACATCTGGGGACATGGGGTGCCGATCCTTCGGTCAAGCAGGGAAAAGGGACCGCAACCAGGCAGGCCGGATGGTCGGAGTCCGCCCGAAGCGGCGGCAAGTCGGCCCGATCGTGGTTGGGAGCGTGCGCTCGGCAGGGTTCGGGTCCGCCGATGCGGACGTCGATTCCCCTTAACGCATACCGGAATCCTATACGGCCGCGCCGGCTTGGGAGATCACCGGGCCATGGCGACCGGCCCCGTCAGTTCAGGCTGCGCGGCTGGTGCGGGCTGTCGAGGGAGAAGGCCGGAACCCGGACGTCGAAGGGTTCGCCCCGGTCGGTCCGCATGGAGTAGCGGCCCACCATGATGCCGCTGGGCGCGGCCAGCGGCGTGCCGCTGGTGTACTGAAACTGCTCGCCGGGCCGCAAGACCGGCTGCTCGCCGACCACGCCGGGGCCCCGCACCTCCTGCACCTGACCGAACGCATCGGTGATCTGCCAGTAGCGCTGGGTCAGTTGCACCGTCTCCGACCCGGTATTCTCGATGGTGACGTGATAGGCCCAGACGAAGCGGCCGGTGTCCGGGTCCGATTGATCATCGAGATAGGTCGGCTGAACCGAAACCCGGATCCCCCGGGTGATGTCGGTGTAGGAGGCCATCGTCATCGAGCCTGTCGCGTGCACTGCTCACGTCGGAGATAGGGGTGAACAACACCCGTATTCCGCCCAGACGCCCGCAAGCCTGTCAATGGCCCTGCCGGCGCCGCTGCGGGCCGCTCCGACTCTCACCGTGAAGAGCAAGCTTCAGACATGGGGGTGAAGCCCCCTCACGTCATCTCGCTCCATGCCCCGCCCGCGGGCTCGGCGGATCGGCCGAAGGGAGCCGGTCCGCCAAGCTTGCGGGCCGACCGGGCGGATCAGGCGGATCGGCGGAAAAGCAAGACGCCCCGTCCCGGAGGGGACGGGGCGCCCTGGGCGCGATCGGCCGCCGCTTGCGACAAGCGGCGGCCGGAAGTCGCGAGGCCTTACTGGATGACGATTTCCGCCCGCCGGTTGGAGGGCTCCCGCACCCCGTCGGGGGTCGGGACCAGCAGTTCGGTCTCACCCAGGCCGTCGGTCATCATGATCCCCGCCGGCACACCCATGTCGGACAGGGCCGTCGCCACCGAGGCGGCGCGGCGCAGCGACAGGCCGACATTGTAGTCCGCGGGGCCGGAGGTGTCGGCATGGCCGGTGATCATCACGCTGTCGTAGACGCCTGCGGCATACTGGCCGACCACGCTGGCCAGCGTATCCATCGCCATCGGCGTCAGGACGTCGGAATCCCAGTCGAAGAAGACGAAGATCGGACCGATCATCTCCGGCGCCATCGGCTCCGGTGCCGGCGCCGGCGGCACCATCATCGCCACCAGCTCTTCGAAGGCGACGAAGAACTCGTCCCGGCAGGCGGCGATGTGGTCGGGCTGGATGTTCTCCTCCTGCTGCTCGACCCAGCAGTCGAACCGCGCCTGGGCGATCGCGGCGTCGACCGGGAACGAGAGGCGGGCATTGCCGTCAAGCGCGGCCAGCAGATCCGCCCGGGCCTGCGACAGTTCGGGGATGAACGCCTCGTCGATGTCCCAATCGCCCAGTTCCTCGGGCAGAACCACCTCACCATCGGCGGCCCGCAGGGCCTTGGCGGCGAAGTGATCGGCATCGCCCCAGTCGCGCATCTCGAACGCTTCGAACTCCGCGAAGTCGCGGTATTCGAGGGCCAGCTGCTGGGTGAACGCGTCACCCGTCGGGGTCAAGCCGTCGAGCCGATCGACATTGGCGGCACAGCCGGCCAGCAGGGCCACGGCCGCGGCCATACCGGTCACACGCAGGAAAGTCATAGTCGGATGCTCCCTTGATCCTTCATCGGTTGGGTCGAGTGACCCGCATTCCACAACGCGGCGGTCGACGCTCCGGTTTCGATTATTCGACTCGCCGCGCCCCATCAAGCTATATGGTGACGAGACCATCACCTCTGGACGGATGTCATTATAACAGAAGGATGATGGAATGAAAGCGACAGCTCGACGGCAAACAAGCGACCAATCCGGACTAGAGCGTTTTCAGGGAATACCGGATCGATCTGTTGGCGTGTGCCGGATCGATCCGCAAGGCGCGTCGCGCCGCGCGATGCGGTGCATCGGGCAAGCGGCGCAACGCAGCGGGCGGGCGGCACACGCCAACCCGAAGGGCCGGGCGGGTGGGCCCTG
>JANQKE010000064.1 GCA_028281265.1 Alphaproteobacteria bacterium
ATCTCATCCGCGCCATGAACGACAAGAAAAGCCTCAAGCTCAGGCGAAAGGCCGCCGGCTGGAGCTCAGACTATCTCGCCTCCATTCTCGGCATCCCAAACCGTTAACCCAGATTCGGAGCCCTGCGGCTGGGGCGGCGGGGTAGCCGCAGCGGCAACGGCCAGGGTGATCTCCCGGGGGGCGCCCCGGCCGGGATCGCAACGCCGGAACGGGCCGGCCCGGTTCACCGATCGGGCACGCCGCCCCGGCCGCCTCTGTGCCGCAGGTATCGGGTCAGGGCGATCTCATCCAGGGCGGCGCCGTCGCGGCGCTTGCGGACCAGCGCGGCGCGGCGGACACGGTCCTCCTCGGCCGTCTCGACCGTCTTCAGGTCCTGGAAGGCGTCGGCGATGTCCTCCCGCAAGGCATCGAGCTTCGCCTGGGCCTGAGCGATCGACTGGTCGATCGCCGCCCGCCGGCCCTTGATGGCATCCAGGAACGCGCCGAAGCCGATGGTGGGGTCGGGATCGTCGGTCAGGATCTGACGCTCCCGGGCCAGCGCCTCCTCGACCCGGCGGCGCTCGTCGTGCAGCGACCCGATCAGGGTTTCGAGTTCGACCAGCGCCCGGCGCTTCTCGTCGAGCTGCCAGCGGTTGAGGCGGATCAGGCCGTCGAGCGTCTTCATGCCGCGGCCGCCTGGTCAACCCGCATATCCAGGATCTCGGCCAGTTTCCGGTTGCCGTCGGCCAGTCCCGCCCGGTCGGATTTGCGCTGGCTCATGAAGCTCTCGATCATCGGCTGGTAGCGGATCGCCGCATCCACCGCCGGATCGCTGCCCTTCCGATAGGCGCCGAGCCGGATCATCTCCGCCATGTCCTCGAAGGTGGCGAGATACTGCCGCGCCTGGGCGATCACGGCCGTCTCCCACTCCGAGTTGCAGCCGGGCATGGTCCGGCTGACCGAGCGCAGCACGTTGATGGCGGGATAGCGGCCGCGCTCGGCGATGCCGCGTTCGAGGACGATGTGGCCGTCGAGGATACCGCGCACCGCGTCGGCGATCGGCTCGTTGTGATCGTCGCCCTCGACCAGCACCGTGAACAGCCCGGTGATGTCGCCCTGCGGCGCCGTCCCGTCGGTATCGGCAAGACCGGGTCCCGCGCGCTCCAGAAGCTTGGGCAACTCGGCGAACACCGTCGGCGGGTAGCCCTTGGTCGTCGGCGGCTCCCCGGCCGACAGGCCGATCTCCCGCTGGGCCATGGCGAACCGGGTGATCGAATCCATCATGCACAGGACATGCAGGCCCCGGTCCCGGAAATGCTCGGCGACGGCCATGGTGGTGTACGCCGCCTGCCGCCGCATCAGCGGGCTCTCGTCGGAGGTCGCGACCACCAGCACGGACCGCGCCAGGCCGGCCGCCCCGAGATCGTCCTCGATGAACTCCTGTACCTCCCGCCCGCGTTCCCCGATCAGGCCGATGACGAACACATCGGCTTCGGCGAACCGGGCGAGCATCGACATCAGCGACGACTTGCCCACACCGGAGCCGGCGAAGATCCCCATCCGCTGCCCCCGGCAACAGGTGGTGAACGTGTTCATGACGCGCACGCCGAGATCGAGCCGGGGACCGACCCGGCCGCGGGCATGGGCCGGCGGCGGTGTGCCGCGGATCGGGCGCGGCGCCGATCCTTGGGGAAGGACGCCCTTGCCGTCGACCGGTTCGCCGAGCGCGTCGACCACCCGGCCGAGCCAGCCATCGGCCGGGCTCACCGTGGCGCTGGCGCCGGTGTCCACCACCACCCGACAGCCCAGGCCGACATCGTCGAGAGCACCGAACGGCAACATCAGGGCCTTGCCGCCGCGAAAGCCGACCACCTCGCAGCGCAGCCGGGTCCGGGTCCGGCTGATCACGGTGGCCCGCGCCCCGATCGACAGGTGCCGGTCGATCCCGCCGACCTCCACCAGCATGCCCTGGACGGCGGTGACCCGGCCGAAGATCATGCGTTCGGGCAGCGCCTCGATCTCCCGGGCGATGGCGGACAGCAGGTGGGTCATGGGCGCACTGAACGAACCGGGCATCGAGCGACGGGCTCCGGCCGGCCGCCAGTCGAAGGGGGGGCACGCCCATCCGGCAGCCGCTGCCGAGCGGCCCCCGGAAGCTGGGTCCATTCCGGTTAACGGGCGGTAAACCACCGCACACGACCGTGCGGACGGCACCCCCCCCCTTCCACTCGCCAAAAGCGAGCGCTCACAAACGCTTACATCTCGCCCCCGCGCCCCTTGACAGCCTTCAGACTCCATTAACCTTTACGCCTTAACCATGATCGAGCAGGCGGAGGGGTGCCGATCCGCGCCCGCCGCTACGGCTGAGCTCAACCGGCGCGACCGAAACGGCGACAGCGAGGAGGAGGTGAGATGCGGGTTCTGCTGGTCGAGGATGATGCCTCCCTGGCACGCAGTGTCGAGTTGATGTTGACGTCCGAAGGGTTCGTGGTCGACACCACCGATCTGGGCGAGGACGGGCTCGAGATCGGCAAGATCTACGACTACGACATCATCGTCCTCGACCTGATGCTGCCGGATATCGACGGCTACGAGGTGCTGCGACGGCTGCGCTCCTCCCGGGTCGAGACGCCGATCCTGATCCTTTCCGGGTTGGGGGAGCTGGACAACAAGATCAAGGGCCTGGCAACCGGTGCCGACGACTACATCACCAAGCCGTTCGAAAAGCGCGAGCTGATCGCCCGCATCCAGGCGATCGTCCGGCGCTCCAAGGGTCACGCGAACTCGGTGATCCAGACCGGCAAGCTGGCGGTCAACCTCGACACCCGCACGGTCGAAGTCGATGGCCGGTCGGTGCATCTGACCGGCAAGGAATACGGGATCCTGGAGCTGCTGTCGTTGCGCAAGGGCACGACCCTGACCAAGGAGATGTTCCTGAACCATCTCTACGGCGGCATGGACGAGCCGGAACTCAAGATCATCGACGTGTTCGTCTGCAAACTGCGCAAGAAGCTGACCACCGCGACCGGCGGCGACCACTACATCGAGACCGTCTGGGGGCGCGGCTACGTCCTGCGTGATCCCAGCGAGGCGACGGCCGTCGCCTGACCCTTGCCGAGGGCGTCATCCGGCCGACCCCGGACGGCGCCTCCGACCGGCTCCCGGCCCGAACGGAAGCGGCACGGTTCCGCCCCCCTATAGAGCCCTGCGACCGCCGGTTGCAGGGCCGCCGGGCCCTTTGCGTGTCGGTGCCGACGCCGGCATCACCCGCCGACGATCCGACGTCTCCTGGCCGACCGGTGTTTCCGGCGGGCGACCGCAGGCGCCGCCGGTCGTCGCCTGTGCGATCGCGGAACGCCGGATCTCCTCCGTCGCAAGCGAGACACTCAAGGGCGTAGGCAGCATGGTGCCGGACCGCCGGTCACGCCATGTCTCCCCCCACATCCATCGCACCGAAAGCGTGGGACTAGAGCGTTTTCAGGGAATACCGGGCCGATC
>JANQKE010000072.1 GCA_028281265.1 Alphaproteobacteria bacterium
CGTCGAATATGCCCCGGCATGTCCTTCCTCCTCGCTCCTGGCATCAGGGCCCATCCCCCTCGGCAGATCGGCCCGATAGTCCCTGAAAACGCTCTAGCCGGCCACGCCGTAATGGGCCAGGATCTCGTCCCGGGTCATGAGGTCGGCGTATTTCTGGCCCATGTCGAACAGGTTGGCCTCATGCGGGCCCATCGCCCGGTCGCCGACGCAATCGGTCACCACGATGGTGCGGTAGTTGTGGCTGACGGCGTCGACCACCGTCGCCCGTACGCAGCCCGATGTGGTGCAGCCGGTGATCAGCACCGTGTCGATGCCGTGCCAGGTCAGCCAGCCGGCGAGGTCGGTGCCGAAGAAGCCGGACGCCTGACGCTTGCGGACGATCAGTTCGCCCGGTTGCGGGTCCATCTCCGCGACCAGCCGGCTCAGCGGGCTGGTTTCGGTCAGCTTCAACAGGCCCGGCGCCTTCTTGGTGAACGCGCCGCCGTCCGAGCCGTCATCGGCGTAGACCACGCGGGTGTGGGCGATCGGCCAGCCTTGCGCCCGGGCGGCCGCCAGCAACGGCACTGTCGCCTGCACCGCGTCGGTGATGTTGCCGCCACCGAAATGCTCCGGATCGGTGAAGGACAGCACGAAGTCGACGGTGATCAGCGCCGGCCGGTGTCCCAGGCCGACCCGGTTGGCGAAGTTCTGCTTCTTGTAGATGTCGAGCTCGTTCATCCTTCTACCCCTTCGGCTCAGGCCACCTGATCGAGATCGCGCAGCGACTGCAGCATCGAGGAGCGGCGGACATAGGCCCGGTGTGCGGTCTCGTCGGCCACGGTGCGGCGCAACTCGTCATGATAGGCGCGGCGGGCATCGGGATCGCGCTCGTTGAGGATCTTGCGGTTGCGCAAGGCCTGCGCCTGCACCGTCTCCAGCGCGACCTTCCGGCGCTGCCGCTCGTACCGGCCGATGCCGGCGAGCGGGGCGCCGTGCCAGACGGCGGTGAGCTTCTCGGAGAGGTTCACCGCGTCGTGGATGCCGCCGTTCATCCCCATGCCCCCCAGCGGGTTGTTGAGGTGGGCGGCGTCGCCGGCCAGGAACACCCGGCCATGGACGTAGGCCGCCGCCACCCGCTCATGCACGCGATAGGCGGTCTTGTGGATCAGCTCGTAAGCGCCGTCCTTGGGGCACACCGCCTGCAGCCGCGCTTCCACCCGGTCCGGGGCCATCATCTCGGCCTCGGTCTCGTTCGGGTCGGTCGGCAGCAGCACCCGCCACAGGGTCGGGGTGCGCAGCAGGACGACCCACTCCTCGGGGTCGGAGATGTAGGCGATGTTGGTCAGCTCCGGGATCGTCCGATCGAACCGGAACGGGGTGGAGACGGTCAGGAAGATCTCCGGGATCGTCATGCCGTCGAAGGCGACCCCGACCGACTTGCGCACCATGCTGCGGGCACCGTCCGCCCCGATCAGGAACCGTCCACGGATGTCCTGCCGATGGCCGTCGGCGCCGGCGATGGTCAGCGTCACGCCGGTGTCGTCCTGGGTCAGATCGACCGCTTCGACGCCGTACAGGATCTCGCTGGCGGCTTCGGCCTCCAGCCGGTCGCGCAAGATTCGGGTCAGTTTCCACTGCTCGCATTGCAGGCGATAGGGATGCCGGGTCTCCCCGGCCAGCAGGCCCAGATCGAAGGTGGCGATCACCCCCTCGCGGCGGTCGCGGAACTGCCATTGCGGGCATTTCAGCCCCTGGGCCACGACGCTATCGGCCACCCCGAGCGCGTCGAGCATGTCGAGCGTCGGTGGATGGAAAGTCGAGGCGCGCAGATCTTCCGGCAGGTCGGTGCTGGCCTCGATCACCGTGACCTCGATCCCGGCCCGGGTAAGCGACAGCGCGGCCGTGAGCCCCACCGGGCCCGCCCCGACGATGACGACACCGGTCGACTTCATTTCTTGGCTCCTTCGCCCAGCGGGGCGCTCAGCGGGCTGCCGGCGGTGCCCTTGGCGCCCCGGCTCGCAAACCAGGCCGCCCCGGCGACGGCGGCAGCCACGAGATAGACCAGCGGCGCCATCGGGATCATCGCCGGCGGCAGCAGGAGCGCGATCCCGGCCGCGGCGATCGTCAGCCGCAACAGCGGGGTCAGGAGGCCGCCGGCATAGCCGACGATGGCCGCCGTGATCAGCATGACCCCGGCCGCGGCGGTGACGGCGGCGGTCACGTTCTCAACCGGACTGCCGGCCAACAGCAGGCTCGGCGACAGGGCGAACAGGAACGGCACCACATAGGCCGGCCAGGCGATGCGCACCGCCTCGAACCCGGTGCGCATCGGCGGGGCGCCGGCCATGTTGGCGGCGACGAAGGCGGCGATCGCGACCGGCGGGGTCAGCATCGACAGCATGCCGAAATAGAGCACGAACATATGCGCCGACATCGGCTGGAGCCCGAGTTCGATCAGCGGCGGGGCGGCGAGGGTGGCGAGCAGCAGATAGACCCCGACCGTGGGCAGCCCCATGCCCAACAGGATACAGACCAGGGCGGTGACGAACAGCAGCAGCAGCAGGCTCGTCTGGCCCAGCTGCACCAGGAAGAACGTCATCCCGAAGCTGAGCCCGGACAGGGAGAACAGCCCGATGATGATCCCGGCGGCGGCACAGATGATGACGATCTCCACGGCTGTCTGCCCGGTATCGGCCAGCGCCTTGATCAAGCCCCGCACCGTGATCCGGGGGCCGGCATAGGTGCGGAGCAGGGAGATCAGGAACAATGTGCCGACGGCGTACAGCGCCGCCGTCTCCGCCCGCATGGCAAAGGCGAATAGGCCCGTCAGCAGCACCGCGAACGGCATCAGCAGGAACCAGCCGCGGCTGACCGTGCTGCCGAGCTTGGGGATCCGGGTCGGATCGACCCGGCGGATGCCGCGCCGGCCGGCCTCGAGATCGGCGAAGATGAACAGGCTGAAGAAGTAGAGCAGCGACGGCACGATCGCCGCGACGATCACGGCCGTGAACGGCACCTGGAGGTTCTCGGCCAAGAGGAAGGCCGACGCGCCCATGATCGGCGGCATGAGCTGCCCGCCGGTACTGGCCGAGGCCTCGATCGCCGCTGCGGTCTTGGGCCTGTAGCCGTCGTTCTTCATCAGCGGGATGGTAATCCCGCCGGTCGAGGCGACGTTGGAGACGGCACTGCCGCTGATCGTGCCGAACAGGGCCGAGCCGACGATGGCGATCTTGCCCGCCCCGCCGCGGTACCGGCCCATCAGCCCGGCCGAGAGATCGGCGAAGAAGGCCGACCCGCCGGTCGCCATCAGCAGGCGCGCCAAGAGGATGAAGGGGATCACCACCGCCACGGCGATGTAGAGCGCGGCCCCGGCCATGGCGGCGGAGTCCAGCACCATGAAATTGACCACCCGGCGCAGCGAGATCGCGCGACCCTCCAGCGGGCCGGGGAAGAGGTTGGCGTACAGGGCGTAGAAGGCGACCGCGAGCAGGATGGCGAGAAGGCTCCAGCCGATCGCCCGCCGTAGCGCTTCCACCAGCAATATCAGGCCGATCGAGGCGGTGACGATCGCCTGCGTGGGGCGGAAGAACACCGATTCGGACAGATCGGTGAACACGATCGTCAAATAGACACCATAGACCAGGGCAATGGCCGCCAGGAGATAGTCGTAGACCGGGATCGGTCGGGTGACTTCCGACGACCGGTCGACGCGACGGGTCAGAAAGCAGACCGCCAGCCCCATCATCAGGACTGCGATCAACGTCTGTTCGGCATAGATCCGGATGCCCAGACGGATCGGCCCGCCCAGCGACCAGAAGATCGCCACCGCCGTCATCGCCACCCCCAGCGCCGGCACCAGCCAGCGCCGGGTGAAGCGATCATGCGGGCACAGTTCCGCCAGACGGTCGGTCATGAACAGCGATCTCTCTCGAAGCCGTCGCGTCGTCGGCGGGTCGGCGGCCGCTTACTCGGGCCAGACGCCCATTTCCTGGTAGAACCGGATCGCGCCCGGGTGGAACGGCACGTCCACGTCGCTGCCCATCCGGTCGCCCTCGAAGCCGTGCCAGAACGGACCCACGCCCAGCAGCTCTTCCTCGTTGTCGTACAGCGCCTTGACGACCTGGTAGACCCATTCGTCCGGGGTCGAGCTGTTGGCGAACAGGGTGTAGTCGTAGACCTTGATGTTGGTCGGCTCATCGATGCCGGGGATCTCCGCCTCCGGCCCGACTTCGGCCAGATACATCTGCGGCAGCCATTCCTGCATGGCCGCCAGCCGATCCTCACCTTCCGCGAAGCTCAGGAACCGCACGCCGCCGACGGTCTGGTCGAGCTCCCGGTTGGTGCCGCTGCCGACCACGACGACGGTCACATCGGTCGAGCCTTCCCGGAAGGAGTCCCACATCCGCGGGAAGTTCGGCACCGGCACCTCGACCACGTCATCATAGGTGAGACCGGCATTGGCGAGATAGGCGAGGGTGACGTGATATCCCAGGCTGCCCTCGGCGAAGCCCGGCACCCGGCGGCCTTCCAGATCGGCGACCGAGCCGATATCGCTGTCCTCACGCACGATGAAGCCGGCCCGGAACGGCATCAGCACCGCCACGGTGCGCAGATCGGGACCCGGCCGGCCCTCGGACATCCCTTGACCGTGATAGGCGTACCAGAGTTGGACCACGTTGGAGATGCCGAAATCGATCTCCCCGAAATTGACCAGCGGCATGTAGTCGGCCGTGTTGGCCATTTCCTGCGGCCGCATCGACAGCGGTGAATGCTCGGACACCGCGGCCGCGATCGACCGGCCGATCTGGCTGGTGCCGCCGGTGGCGGTCGAGGCGAGACCGACGACCTGGGCCGCAACCTCGGTCGTCGTCGCGGGCACCGCCAACGTAGCGGCCAGGCCGACGGCCAGAAGCATCTTCTTCATTCTGAATTCCCCTGTTCGGTTCGACCGCCATGCACCCCTTGCGGTCTTGGTTCGGATCGTGAGTTCGGGACGCGGAGCGGCGGGTGGTCTGCCGGCCGATGCGCGCTGATCGCATCGGACCCGGCCGGAGACCCCGTGACCCGGATACGCCGGTAGAGATTTGTCCGGACAAGCTTGGTTGTCCACCCCCCAAATTGCGCGAACACCGGAATCCGCGACATCTGATTGCGGTCACCGCCGCTCCGCAGAGGTTTTCTTCGGCGGCGCACGGGTGGTCAGGCGGCCAGGGGGGCGGGCGGAAACACGCCGGCGCGGCTGATCGCCCCGGGGGGACGCTTGCCGAGAACCTCTTCGAGCCAATGGGCGGCGGCGACCAGCGCGTCGACGTCGATCCCGGTCGAAATCCCCATGCGCTCGAGCATCCAGACGGTGTCCTCGGTGGCGATGTTGCCGGTGGCCGCCGGGGCGAAGGGGCAGCCGCCGACACCGCCGATGCTGGCATCCAGCGCATCGACCCCGGCCTCGACCGCGGCCGCCACATTGGCGAGGCCGGTACCCCGGGTGTCGTGGAAATGGCAGCGGAGGGCGGCGGTGCCACCCATCGCCTTGAGGCCGGACAGCAGGGCCGTGACCTGGGAGGGGACACCGCAGCCGATCGTATCGGCCAGCGCGATCTCATCCGGCTCGGCGGCCAGGGCCCGTTCGGCGACGTCGAGCACGCGGGTGGCCGGCACCTCGCCCTCGAACGGGCAGCCGAAGGCAGCCCCGATGGTGATGGAGCAGCGCTTGCCGGCCGCCTTGGCCTGCCGGGCGATGGCCGACCAGGCCGCCAGCGACTCCTCGGTGCCGACCCCTTGGTTCTTGCGGTTGAAGGTATCGCTGGCGACGACGACGAAGTTGATCTCGTCGCACCCGGCCGCGATCGCGCGATCGACGCCCTTGGCGTTCAGCGCCAGGCCGATGAACGCGGCGTCATCGCGCCCTTTGAGACCGGCCATGACGGCGTCGGCATCGGCCATCTGCGGCACGCGCTTGGGGTTGACGAAACTGGTCGCCTCGACCCGCCGGATGCCGGCCGCAAGCGCCCGGCCGACCAGTTCCAGCTTCTGCGCCGTCGATACGGGCTGCTTCTCGTTCTGCAGCCCGTCCCGCGGGGAGACTTCGACAATCTCGATTCTGCGTCCGCTCACGAGCGGGTCCCTCCATTCCCGGATCTACATCGGCCGATGGATGAGCCGGTCAACCGCCGGGGCTTGTCATCCGCCACCGGTCTGCTATCTAGCATGACGAAATTGTCCGGACAACTTTGAGGACCGACGATGACCGCAGCCCCCGCGACACCCCCGACCCGAGGCCCGCTGGACGATCTGCGGGTGATCGAAATGGGGCAGCTCCTCGCCGGTCCGTTCTGCGGCCAGTTGTTCGCCGATTTCGGTGCCGAGGTGATCAAGCTGGAGGCGCCGGGGACCGGCGACCCCATGCGGCAATGGGGCCGGGAGAAGCCGCACGGCCAGTCGCTGTGGTGGCCGGTGATCGCGCGCAACAAGAAGTCGGTCGAATTGAATGCGCGGGAGAAGGACGGCCAGGATCTGGTCAAGGCCCTGGTGGCGGAAAGCGACATCCTGTTGGAGAATTTCCGCCCCGGCACGATGGAGAAATGGGGTCTGGGCTATGACGAACTCGCCGCGATCAACCCCAAGCTGATCATGGTCCGGGTCTCGGGCTATGGCCAGACCGGGCCCTATGCCAGGAAGGCCGGGTACGGCTCGATCGGCGAGGCGATGGGTGGGCTGCGCTATGTGGTCGGTGATCCGTCGACCCCGCCGAGCCGGATGGGGATTTCGATCGGCGACACGCTGGCCGCGACCTTCGCGTGCATCGGCGCGTTGACGGCTCTGCACGCGGTCCAGCGCACCGGCCGCGGCCAGGTGGTCGACAGCGCGATCTACGAGGCGGTCCTCACCGTGATGGAATCGCTGATCACCGAATACGACAAGGCCGACTATATCCGCGAACGCACGGGTCCGATCCTGCCGAACGTGGCGCCCTCGAACGTCTATCCGACTTCCGATGGGCTCTATGTGCTGATCGCGGCCAACCAGGACACGGTGTTCGCTCGCCTGGCCGACGCCATGGGCCGGCCGGAACTGGCGACCGATCCGCGCTACGCCACCCATTCGGCCCGGGGGGCGGTGCAGCCGGAGCTTGACGCCATGATCGCGGCGTGGAGCCGGACGATGACGGCGGCCGAGCTGGGCCCGCTGTTGGACACCCACGGCGTGCCGCGCGGCGACATCTACCGCGCGCCCGAAATCCTGGAAGACGTCCACGTCAAGGCGCGGGAAGCGGTGGTGCGCATCGCCCACCCGACCTTCGGCGATCTGGCGATGCAGAACGTCGCCCCGAAGCTCTCCGGCACGCCGGGCGGCATCCGCCATCCGGGACCGGAGTTGGGGGCGCACAACGCCGAGGTGTTCGAAGGGTTGCTCAAGCTCGATCCGGCGCGGCTGGCCGACTTGGCCGCCCGGGGCATCATCGGTGCGCCGCGCCGCGCGGCCGCCTGACGTGACGGACGCGCCGCCGCGGCATCGCTCGGCCTATGCCTGGCGGGCCAAGCTGGGTCTGATCGTCCCGCCGACCAACACGGTCAACGAGGCCGAATGGGCACGGTTGATGCCGGACGGGGTCACCGCCCACACCATGCGGATGGTGCTGCACGACACCGCGTCGGCGGCGGGCGAAGCGGCGCTGTGGGCGGATCTCGAACAGGCGGTGGGCCATCTCACCCCCGCCCGGGTCGACGTGATCGCCTATGCCTGCACGGCCGGCTCCATGACCGTGCCGCCGACGGCGATGGCGGATCGGTTGAGCGGCCTGGCCGAGCGGCCGGCCGCCACGACCGCGGCGGCGATCGTCGCGGCGCTGCAGGCGCTGGGTGTCGCGCGGCTGGCCGTGGCCACGCCGTATCACCAGGCCCTCGACGACCATGAGGTCGCGTTCCTGACCGGTTGCGGCTTCGCGGTGACCGCGATCGCCGGCCTCGGCCACGGGGCGGGCGGACGGCATGAATACACCCGCATCGCCGAGACACCGCTGGAGGCGGTCGCGGGCCATGCGCGCTCGGTGATGACGGCGGAAGCCGAAGCGCTGCTGCTGTCCTGCACCGACTTCCCGACCCTGAAGCTGATCCCCGACCTGGAGCGTGAACTCGGGGTGCCGGTGATCAGCTCCAACACCGCGACCCTGTGGCGGTGTCTGCGCCTGGCCGGGATCGCCGACGACCGGCCGGCCGGCGGCCGGTTGTTCGCCTGCCCATGGAGTGGAGTGACCCCCGCATGACCGTGACCGCCGATCCCTCCCTGGTCGATCGTATCGTCATCGTCACCGGCGGCAGCCGGGGGCTGGGCCGGGAGATGGCGCTTGCCCTGGCGGAGGCGGGGGCGCGTGTCGTCATCACCGGCACCGACCGGGCCGCCCTCGACCGCACGGTGGCCGACGGGGAGGCCGCGTCCGCCCCGGGCCGGATGGTGGCGGCGGTCGCCGATGTGCGGGTCTTCGCCGAATGCCAACGGGTGGTGGCGACGACGCACGCGGCCTTCGGCCGGCCTGCGGTGCTGATCAACAATGCCGGCCGCGGCATGCGGCTGATCAGCGAGGCCTTCACCCACGAGCCGACCCGGTTCTGGGAGACCGACCCCGCGGCCTGGGCGGAGATCGTCGACGTCAACGTCAACGGCGCCTTCAACATGGCCCGGGCGGCGGTGCCGTCGATGGTCGAGGCCGGCTTCGGCAAGGTGATCGGCATCTCCACCAGCGCCCAGACCATGGTGCGCCGGGGCTACGCCCCGTACGGCCCCTCCAAGGCGGCGCTGGAGGCCGCCTCCCGGATCTGGGCGCAGGATCTCGCCGGCACCGGGGTGGACGTGAACGTCTATCTGCCGGGCGGGGCGTCGGACACCGACCTGCTGCCCGACCGGCCGGACAAGCGCGGGGCGGACGGCAATCTGCTGCCGCCGGCGATCATGCGCCCCGGCATCCTTTGGCTGGCCAGCGATCTCTCGAACGGCCACACCGGTGGCCGCTACATCGCCCGGCTGTGGGACACTACCCTGCCGCCGGCCGACGCCGCCCGTGCCGCCCGCGATCCCGATGCGGCCCCGCCGGTCGGGGTGCGGTGATCGGGTGCCGATCCGGCGGCCTGATAGCATGTCGCGATGAGCGTGCCTCATCGCGACGTCGCAAGCGCACCCGCACGCCCGAGCCGATGCAAGGCAAGCCTCGCGAGGCGCTTGAACGAAAGGGCGGTTGGGCGGGAGGCTTCCAGAAGACCGGACGCGTCGTCCCGGACATCGCCGGATCGATGATGGTCGTCTCCCCGCCGGGACCGGACCATCCGATCGTACCGGTCCGGATGGAAGGGCGGGCGCGGCCGGACAAGGAAAAAGGGAAGGCTGGTGCCAGCCCTCCCTTTCGGATGCGCGCGGACCGGTGATCTATCAGCGCGAATAGAACTCGATGACCAGGTTCGGTTCCATCTGGACCGGATAAGGGATGTCGGCGAGAAGCGGCGTGCGGATGAAGGAGCCTTTCAGGTCTTCATGGTCGACGTCCAGATACTCCGGCACGTCCCGTTCCGGGGAATGAATGCCGTCCTGCACCAAGGACCAGTCTTTGCACTTGGCCTTCAGCGAGACGACGTCGCCTTCCTTGACCTGGTAGGACGGGATGTTCACCCGCGCGCCGTTCACCAGAACATGGCCGTGATTGACCATCTGGCGGGCGGCGAACACGGTCGGCACGAACTTCATCCGGTAGATGACGGCGTCGAGCCGGCGCTCCAGCAGGCCGACTAGGTTCTCACCGGTGTCGCCGCGTCGCCGGACGGCTTCGTCATAGTATTTGCGGAACTGCTTTTCGCCGATATTGCCGTAATAGCCTTTGAGCTTCTGCTTGGCCATCAGCTGAGTGCCGAAATCGGTCGGCTTCTTGCGGCGAGAGCCGTGCTGGCCGGGGCCGCTCTGCCGCTTGTTGATCGGGCTCTTGGCCCGGCCCCACAGGTTGACGCCGAGGCGTCGGTCGATCTTGTGCTTGGAGGCTACGCGATTGGACACGGGAACAGGTCTCACTTGATCGGGATCGGCTGCGCCTACCCGGCGGGTCGAACGACCGGGGCGCCGGCATGCTCAAGGGTGCCGATCGGGTTGTCCCGGCAGGCCGGCCGCGTTTGCGGCCGACGGGGAAACGGCTTCAGCGGCCCGTATCGGAGCCGTGCACCGCACCCACATTTCCAGGAATGACGGCGTTTATAGCCGCCTTCGCGGGCCTGTCAAAGGCGGGGAAGCGCATGGGTGGGGTGAAGCTCCGGCCCGCCTGCCCGCCCGCGGTCTCGACCCTCTGCGCCAGAAACGGTGCAGATCCGATGCTCTCCGGTCTTGGTATCGGTCCTCCGATCGCCCCTGAAACCGCTCTACGGCCCGAAGCGGTCCTTGCCGTCGGCGCGGATGCCGCTCATCGCGGTGATCATCCCGTGCAGGGTCCTGACCTCCTGCGCGGTCGGCGCGGCCCGCTGCAGCAGGGTGCGGAAGTTGCGGACGATGGTCGGCCGCTGCTCCTCGGTGCGGAAGAAGCCGCTGCGCTCCAGTGCCAGTTCCCAATGATCGAACAGGCGGAACAGCTCCGCCTTGCTGGCCGGCCCGCTGTCGCCGGGGTCGCGTTGCAGGGCCGGGACGTCGGCCAGGGCGGTTGCCCACTCCATCGCCACCAGCAGCACCGCCTGGGCGAGGTTCAAGGAGCTGAAGGCCGGGTTGAGCGGGGCGGTGACGATGGTATCGGCCAGGACGATGTCGTCATTGTCGAGCCCCTTGCGTTCGGAGCCGAACAGGACACCCACGGTTCGACCGGCGGTGATCTCCGCCCGGATCTCGGCGGCGGCGGCCCGCGGGGTCATCACCGGCTTGACCAGGGTCCGGGGCCGGGCGGTGGTGGCGTAGACCCGCCGGCAGTCGGCGACGGCCGCCTCGACCGTATCGAACAGGGTGACGCCGTCGAGTACCGCATCCGCACCGGAGGCCGAGGCCACGGCCTTGGGGTTCGGCCAGCCATCCCGGGGGCGGACAATGCGCAGCTCCGTCAGGCCGCAGTTCAGCATCGCCCGGGCCGACGCGCCGATGTTCTCGCCCATCTGCGGGTCGACCAGGATGATCACCGGCCCGGGCGGGAGGTCTTGGCTGTGCGGGCGATTGGTACCGGCCATGGAACTCGGTGGCTGTGCGGGAGGGGAGGCGCCGGAGGCTTGCGCCGGCCGCCCGATTGGCCGAACAGGTAGCCTCTGCGATCCCCGAACCCAAGCCCCCCTTGCGCATCCCCTCCTCGAGGCCCCGGCCATGGACGCCTTCTTCGCCGCCAACCGCGCCACCTGGGACGAGCGGGTGGCGATCCATCTTAAGGATGAGACCGGGATGTACCGGATGACGGACTTCCGGGCCGGGATCGACACGCTCTTTCCGGTCGAGGCGGCGGAGATCGGCGATGTCGCCGGCCGCCGTCTGGTCCATCTGCAATGCCATTTCGGCAAGGACACGCTGTGTCTGGCCCGGCGCGGGGCGGTCGCGACCGGGCTCGATTTCTCCCCCGCGGCGATCGCCGCCGCCCGATCCTTGGCGGCCGAGGTCGGCGTGCCGGCCCGCTTCGTCCAGGGCAACGTCTATGATGCTCCCGATCTGGTCGGCCGCAGCGCCTACGATATCGCCTATGTGACCTGGGGGGCGATCAACTGGCTGCCCGATATCCGCCGCTGGGCCCGGGTCGTGGCGGAGACGCTGGTGCCGGGCGGCCGGCTCTACCTCGCCGAAGCCCACCCGACCATCCTCGCCTTCGACGAGATCGCGGGCGTCATCCGGCCCGGATACGACTACGTCACCCCTGCCGACCGGCCGATCGCCGAAGACATCGACACCACCTACACCGGTGCGCCGGACAGGTTGCGCTCGACACGGACCTATGAATGGGTGCATCCGCTGTCGGCGATCCTGACCGGCCTGGCCGAGGCCGGTCTGCGTCTGACCTTCTTCCACGAACACGAGTTGCTGCCCTGGCGGCTGTTCCCGATGATGGTGGCGGGGGCGGCGGCCGATCAGTTCGTCCTACCCCGGGATATGCCGCGGCTGCCGCTCGCCTTTTCCCTCGGTGCGGTCAAGGAAGGGGGCTGAGGCCGAGAGCAAGACGATATGAGGGTGATGCACCCATACATCGTTCTGCTCTCAGAAGTGGGAGCCAGAGCCGGATTCGGGCGTCACGCGCGATCGCCGGAGCGATCGCCCCCAATGCCATCCCGCTCCAGGGCCCGCGCGACCAGCGCTTGCTGAGCGGGGCTGAGGCGGTCGAGCTGACCGGCTTCGAGCCGCGTCGTGACGTCCATCCGGGCCGGCGGTAGGGATCGGTCGCCATCCGGCGGCTCCGGGCCGAAGCTCGCGCCGAACAGGCTGGCACCGGTGAGATCGGCGCCGCGCAGGTCAGCTCCGGCGAAGCTCGCCCCCTCCAGATCGGCGGTGACGAAACGGGCGCCGCGCAGGTCGGCCGTGTCCAGACGGGCGTTGGAGAGGTTCGCGCCCGAGAAATCGGCCCCCCTCAACCGGGACCGCCGGAAATCCGCGTTGCGCAGCTTGGCATCGGTCGCCCTCAACCCCGTCAAGTCGAGATCGACCGCAACCAGCCCCAGCAGATCGAGGCCGACCATCGACCGGTCGGCCATCAGCTTCTTGACCCGCCGCCGGTCGAGATTGCGGGCGATGTAGCGCTCCTCCGCCCAGGGATCGGCATTGTTGTGGTATCCGGTCTCGCCCTCCCAATAGCCCAGCCTGTCTTCGGTGAGCAGGCTGATCCGCTCCAGCCATTTGACCGATTTGTAGAAGTACTTGCCCGGAACGACCATCCGTACCGGCCCGCCATGCTCTTCGGGCAAGGGCGCACCGTCGGCGGCGAACGCGACCAGCGGATCCAGGGCCTCGACCTGGGCGAGCGGCAGCGACGTGCTGTGACCCCGGTCGCTGCGGGCCTGGAAGCTGACATAGCGCGCCCCCGCGGCGGGCCCACCGCCTTCCGCCAGCAGATCGGCCAGCCGCAGGCCCTCGAACGCCATGTCGAAGCGGGACCAGCGGGTCACGCAATGGACGTCCTGCACCCGGACGATCCGCGGCCGGGCCATCAGCACGGCGAGCGGCCAGGTGAGCGGCTGCCGCACGCACCCGTCGATCGTCACCGTCCAAGGCGATCCGTCATGGGTCCTGGGCCGTGCTTCGCCCACCACCGGCCAGCGCTCGGCCGGCAGCAGCGCCTGATTGGGGGGGAGCCGAGGCCGTTCCCCCGGCCCCGGCCGGGTCGGAGCGGTCATGCCGCCGGCTCCGCCATCAGGCCGCTCCAGGGCGGCAGATCGAGCACCCCCTCGCGCACGCACCCGGTAAGCCCGTCCACCGGTGCGGTCCGCCAGCGGCCATCCGGCGGGGTCCACATCATCGGCGCGCCGGAGGTGTTGAACGCGCACAGGATCCGGTCCGACCCCAGTCGCCGCTCGTAGGCGAGCAGGTCGCCGGGGCCGTCCAGGAAAGCGATATCACCGGTCTGCAGCGCCGGCCGGGTCCGGCGATAGGCGAGCAGGCGTTTCGCGAACGCCAGGGTCGAACCCGGATCATGGCGCTGCAGATCCACCGCCAGCGGGCCATGGGCGGGATCGGCCGGCAACCAGGGCTCCGCGTCCGAGAAACCGGCATGGGGCCGGTCATGCGCCCAGGGCATCGGCGTGCGCGCGCCGTCTCGGCCGATGGCCTCCGGCCAGAAGGCGATCGCCTCGGGGTCCCGGAGCCGATCGAACGGGACACGGCCCTGCGGCAGACCCAGCTCCTCCCCCTGATACAGGAACGGGGTGCCGCGCAGGGTCAGCAAGAGGGTGAGCATGGTCCGGGCGAAGGCCGGCAGGTCCGCCTCCGGAACCCGGGTGCCGCCCCAGCGGGTGACCACCCGCGGAACGTCATGGTTGCTGAACGCCCAGCTCGGCCAGGCCGTGGCCGAGCGGGCGGGAAACGCCGCCACCCCGTCCCGAAGATAGGGTGCGGAGAACGCATCCCGCAGAAAGGCGAAACTGTAGGCCGTATGCAGCCGGTCCGGCCCGTCGACATACTCGACCTGCTGGCGGACCGTTTCGTCTCCCGCGATCTCCGCCACCGTCATCCGGTCGCCATAGCCGTCCATCAGTGCCCGCAGCCGGGCGAGGAACGCGAACGTCTCGGGCTGGTTGACCGACCGGATCAACTGCTGGAACAGATACGGCTTGGCCGGAGGCCCCGATCCGCCCGGCCGATCCGCCGGGGGATTGTCCCGGAGGGCCGGATCGTGGGTGTAGAAATTGGCCACGTCCAGGCGGAAGCCGTCGACGCCGCGGTCGAGCCAGAACTGTGCCGCGTCGAGCAGGGCGTCCTGGACCTCTGCGTTGTGCAGGTTCAGGTCGGGCTGCTGAGCGAGAAAGTTGTGCAGATAGTATTGTCGCCGGTGGCTGTCCCAGTGCCAGGCCGGCCCCCCGAACAGCGACTGCCAGTTGTTGGGCGGGCTGCCGTCCGGCTTGGCGTCCGCCCAGACATACCAGTCCGCGCGCGGGTTACTGCGGGTCCGCTGGCTCTCCTGGAACCACGGATGCCGGTCGGAGCTGTGGGAGTAGACTTGGTCGATGACGACCTTGAGACCCAGTGCATGCGCCCGGGCCAACAGGGCGTCGAAATCCGCCAGCGTGCCGAACTGGGGGTCGACATCGCAGTAATCCGCGACATCGTAGCCGAAGTCGGCCATGGGGGAGCGGAAGAACGGCGACAGCCAGATGGCGTCGGCACCGAGGTCCGCGACGTGATCCAGATGAGCGGTGATGCCCGGCAGGTCGCCCACCCCGTCGTGATTGCCGTCGGCGAAGCTGCGCGGATAGATCTGGTAGAAGACGGCACGCTGCCACCAGGGCGGGTCGGTCTCGGGCATCGGGCGGCACCATGCGGCAAGGGCGGAGGGCGGCAAGGGCGGAGGGCGGCAAGGAAAGCGGGCGGGTTCAGCCGCAGGACCGTTCGCCCTCGAACACCGATCGCCAGCTTTCCTGAAGGGCGAGGTCGACATCGGTGAGCGTCACCGGCAGGCCGAGATCCGCCAGCGATGTGGCGCCGTGTTCCCGGATCCCGCAAGGCACGATGCCATCGAAATGGCTCAGATCCGGGTCAACGTTGAGGCTGATCCCGTGATACGTGATCCAGCGCCGGACCCGCACGCCGATCGCGGCGATCTTGTCCTCCCGACCGCCGCCGCGATCGACCCAGATGCCGACCCGCCCGTCCCGACGTTCCCCCTTGACCCCGAACCGGTCCAAGGCGGCGATGATCCAGGCCTCTAGGTCGTGGACGTAGCGCCGGACGTCCATCCGGCCGCGGCGTCTGAGATCGACCATCACATAGGCTACGCGCTGGCCCGGGCCGTGATAGGTGTATTGGCCGCCGCGCCCGGCCCGGTAGACCGGAAACCGGTCCGGCGCGACCAGATCGGCGGGATCCGCGCTGGTTCCGGCGGTGTAGAGCGGCGGATGCTCGAGCAGCCAGATCACCTCCGGCCCGGTGCCGGCATGGATGGCGGCAACCCGGGCTTCCATCTCCCGCAGCGCCAGATCGTAGGGCACGGCGGCGTCGCTGATTCGCCACGCCGGTCCCGCGACGAGGCGGTCGCCGTCGGACGGGATCCTGTTCGGGCTGTCGATTGCGACGAGGTCTGCGGGCAACGGTACGGACATGGCTTCGGTGTGCGCGGGGGCGGAGCGCGGGGCGGGGGCGGCGCGGTCGGTCGTTGCGGGCCCGTGTTCCCGACGGGTCGGCGGGGCGGCCGCCGCATGGCGGGATCGGCTTGATCGCCCCGGGGGGATTTGCTATCGCCTCCCACCCGTCGAGGCAATCCGTCCCCGGCGTCCTCCACGTGCGGTCGTGGCGGAATTGGTAGACGCGCAGCGTTGAGGTCGCTGTGGGCGATGAGCCCGTGGAAGTTCGAGTCTTCTCGACCGCACCATCGTTATGACGACTGATCCCGGGAAGATCGCGCCGTTCGCCCCGGAAGCGGCCGGCGCCGTTCAAGCCGCGGGCCGCATCATGCGGTCGAGCCGATGCACCCGGACATAGAGGCTGCGGGTTCTCGCCAGCAGGCTGCGGACCGCGGCTGGCAACCGGTCATCGTCGGTACGGCTGTCATCGAGGCAGACCGCTTCTCCGTTGACCGTCATCTCCTGCACCAGCGTGTCGCGCGCATCCACCTCTCCGGTCTGCACGGCCTTCTGCGCCAACAGCCATGCCATCGCCTGGGTCAGCCGGGAGGTCATGCGCAACGTCTCCTGGCTGATGATCAGCCGCACCTCCGGCGGCAAGCCGTCGGCATCTTTACGCTCCTGATAGGCGATGTAGTTGCGGGTCTCGATCAGCAACGCCATCGCCTCGTCATAGACGCGGTTGAGGAACGGCGCGTTACTGATCAATTGCGTCATGGTCGTTGGGACTTCCGACGGGACAACCGACACTGGGCGATCGGCGGCGACATGACCGCCCGCACCCAATCCCAATACAGATACGGCGATCAGCCTGGCCGGCAAGACGTTAATTCTTGGTTGGCGCATCGAAACGGCGGTGCGGTGCACCCTCTTGCACGGCGGAACGGGGCTCCCCAGATCCTGGATAGCCGGGCGCTGCGCATGCGGGTCCGGCGGAAAAGCAGCCGGGAATCATGCCCGATAGCGGGGTGGTTCCCTTGTCTTGACCGGATATCGCTCACCTGAAGGAGGGTATCTCAATGCGTACCTATGATCTGTCTCCTCTGTTCCGGGCCACCGTCGGTTTCGACCGCATGGGCCGCACCCTGGACAGCATGCTGAAGCTCGACGACGCTCAGCTCAGCTATCCACCCTACAACATCGAGAAGACCGGTGACGACAGCTACCGCATCACCATGGCGGTGGCCGGCTTCGGCGAAGACGATCTCGACATCGTCCAGCACGAAAGCGCGCTCGTCATCAAGGGGAAGGCCCACCAGGCCGACGATGAGGGCGTGACCTATCTCTATCGCGGCATCGCCGGCCGGGCCTTCGAGCGCTGGTTCCAGCTTGCCGACTATATCCGCGTGGATGGCGCGGACCTGGTGAACGGCTTGCTGCACGTGCGTCTGGTCCGCGAAGTGCCGGAAGCCATGAAGCCGCGCACCATCGCCATCGCCCGCGCCGACGGGCACAAGGCGATCTCTGCGGCGGAAGCTCCGGCCGTGGCGGCGTAGGCGGGGTTCCGATCTTTGATGCCGGGCACGCCGCCCCGCGTGTCCGGCATGCAGACCTTGCGGGGCGGCGTCCCGGCCGCCCCGTTTTGCCGTCTGATCCTGCTGGAGCGTTCCGCTTCGATGCGCCGCCGGCCCGATGGTGCGGCGCGGCGCGCCTTCAGGATCGATCCGGCACCCGCCAACAGATCCACCCGGTAATCCCTGAAAACGCTCTATCGCTCGAACACGGCGACCAGTTCCAGATGCGCCGACCAGACGAATTGGTCGATCGGGGTCATCCGGGTCAGCCGGTAGCCGGCATCGACCAGAATGCGGGCGTCCCGGGTAAAGCTGGCGGGCCGACAGGAGACCGCCACCACCCGCGGCGGACCCGCCTTGGCCAGGGCCGCCGCCTGGGCCCGCGCGCCCGCGCGGGGCGGGTCGAACACGACCGCCGCCAACCCGTCCAGCTCCCCGGCTTCCAGCGGCCGGTCGAACAGGTTGCGGACCTCGCCTTGCACCCGCTCGCCGAACCCGGCTCCGCGGGCCGCCGACAGCAGGCAGTCGATCGCCTCTGGATGGCTGTCGATGCCGAGCACGGGATGCGATCGGGCCAGCGGCAGGGCAAACGCTCCGATGCCGGCGAACAAATCGGCGATCGCGCCGCCGGCACCGGCAAGATCTGCCGTCACGGCCGTGCGGATCGCCGCTTCGCTGTGCTCGGTCGCCTGGAGAAACCCGCCGGGCGGCACCCGAACCGGGATACCGTCGAACAGCACGGTCCCGGCGCGGCGATGGGCGATCGGTTCTGGGGCCGTCCCGGCGGACCGCCAGCTCAACCGCGCCAGATCGTTTGCATCCGCCCAGTCGGACAGCATCATACGATCGTCGAGACCCGGTGGCCGGGGCATGTCCAGGACCAGATCGACCCCGTCGGACAGGCGGGTCAGGGCGACGGTCGCCGCCTCCCCCTCGACGAGCCGGTCACAAAGCAGTGCCCGCAGGGCCGGAAGCAACCCCACCAGGTGCGGATGGGCGACCGAGCAGGTCGCGACGTCGACGATCCGGTGGCTGCGCGGTTCGGTGTAGCCCAGCACGACGACCGAGGTCCCGCCGCGTGTGGTCTTGCGCGCCCGCAAGCCGATCCGGCGCCGGCTCTGCGGCGGGATCCGGACCAGCGGGTCGATCCGGTCTGCGGTGATGCCGGCCTTGGCCAGGGCATCGACCGCGAGACCCCGCTTCCAGTCGGCATAGGCGGGATCGGCGAGATGCTGGACCACGCATCCGCCGCAAGCCCCGGCATGGGGGCAGGGCGGATCCCGCCGACCGGGGCCGGCTGCCAGCAGCTCCCGCGGGGCGCCGTCAAGGCCGCCGCCGGGGCGGGGACGCAGTTCGACGCGGACGATGTCCCCCGATGCGGTCTGCGGGACGAATACCGGCACGCCGCCGTGCCGGGCGATCCCGTCACCCTGTCCGCCCACGGCATCGATCGTGACGACGGCCTCGCCGAGACCGGCGGGCGGTGGCCCGGGATGGCGGCCGCTGCCGGATCTGCGGCGCGGGGAGGAGGATCGGCGACGGTGGCTCATGCGGTGCCTGTAAAGCGCTGGCCCGCGGCTTTTGGCAAGCGGGCTCCCACAATGCCCCTTGCAACCCTATGTGAAGGGAGCCGAGGAACCCCGGCCGACCGATCCGATCCGACACCAAGGGTGGATGATGTCCACGCTCACCCAACTCGTCGCCCGCTGTCAGGGCATGGTGATGCAGCCCAGTGAGACCCTGCGCAATGATGCCGTGCCGCCCCCGCCATGGTGGGTCGTCATGGGCCAGCACCTCGCCCCTCTCACGGCCGCGACCGCGGCTTTTGCATTGGTGACGCGGCTGGTGTTCGGCCCGATGTCAGGGGACGGCGTTGCGGTCGCCCAGACGCTGTTTGCGATCCTGGCCTTCCTGATCACGACCGCCGCGGTGGCGCTGGTGATGAAGTCGGTCGCCGGCATTTCCCAGGGCAGAGGCGATTTCGACTCCGCCTTCGCCTTGCTGGCCCTGTCCCAGACGCCGGCCCTGCTCGGTCAGGCCCTTCAGGCGCTTGGCGGGATCGGTGCGCTCGTGGCGATCGCCGGGGCGATCTATTCTCTGGTCATTCTGTTCAAGGGCATCCCGATCGTGCTCGGTGTGCCCGAGGATGAGCGGTGGAAGGTGTTCGGCATCACCTTCATGGCCGCGGCGATGATCCAATTCATGTTGCTGTCGATCCACACCAGACTGTTCGGGGTTCCGGTCGCGGCTTAGGGCGGGGAGGGATCCGGGGCCGGACCGCCGGTCCGGTCAGACACCCAAGGCGTCGGCCGCGGCCTTGAGGATCTCCGCACTGCGGCGTAAGGCGGCGTGCTCGTCGGCCGCCAGGGACGGTGTCAGCGTCTCGACCGCGCCGGACGCGGTCAGTACCCGCGGCAGCGACAGGGCCACCCGCTCCACCCCCTCGACCCGGTCGGTGACCGTCGACACGGTGTAGACCGCGCGCTGGTTGGACAGGACCGTCCGGGCGATGCGGGTGATGCCCGACGCGATGCCGTAATAGGTCGATCCCTTGCCGGCGATGATGCGATAGGCCGCCCGTCGCACGAGATCGTCGATCCGGGTTCGATCGGCCGCATCCAGGGAACGCCCGGTCTGACGGGCGAACTCGGTCACCGGGAGTCCGCCGATCATGGCCGACGACCAGATCAGCACTTCACTGTCACCATGCTCGCCCAGCACGTTGGCGTGCACCGATTTGGGCGAGATCGCGAGCTGTTGGCCGAGCAGAGCGCGGAACCGTCCTGTATCGAGAATCGTCCCCGACCCGATGATCCGGCCTTCCGCCAGACCCGCCGCCAGGTGGCCGGCGACCTGGGTCATCACGTCGACCGGATTGGTCGCGACCAGCAGGATCGATCTGGGCGCAAGCCGAACCACGGTCGGCACGATCGCGGCGAACACATCGGCGTTGCGCTTGAGCAGATCGAGCCGGGACTCGCCCGGCTTCTGGTTGACGCCGGCGGTCAGGACGACCAGCGACGCGCCTTCGACGGACGCCAGATCGCCCGCCCGGATCGTGGTGGGGTGGGTGAAGGAGGTGGCGTGCAGCAGATCCTCGGCCTGTGCGGTGGCCAGATCGGTGTTGAGATCGATCAGCACGATCTCATGGCCGATCCCTTCATGCAGAAGGGCGTAGGCGGTGGTGCTGCCGACATTGCCGGCGCCGATGATCGCGACCTTCATGGCCACTCCTTCGCTCGTGTGTCATGGGACGGCAGTCAGCCCCGGAAAGCTGTCTTTCCGAAGGTTGCGCTTGATCACGCTCCGCAAATGAGCAAAAGCAGGGGCATGCCGTCCCTCCAAGCCACCCTGCGTCACAAGACCATCCTGGACATCATCCAGACCCAGGGAAACGCCCGGGTCGGTGATCTGGCCGATGAACTCGGCGTCAGCGCGGTCACGATCCGGGCCGATCTCGACTATCTCGAAGGCCAGCATCTGCTGTCCCGCACCCGCGGCGGCGCGGTGCCGACCCGGCCGCGCCGGTTCGAGCTGCCGGTGGAGATCGCCAGCCAGGACAACCCCGACAGCAAGCGCCGGATCGGCGCCACCGCCGCCAAGCTGGTCCGGGACGGGGAGACGGTGATCATCGATGTCGGCTCGACCCTCATGGAGGTGGCGCAGGCCTTGCCGCGGTCGCTGACCGATGTGGTGGTGGTCACCAACGGCTTGAAGGTGGCGCTGTCGCTGGAGAACCATCCCGGTGTGACGGTGGTGGTGACCGGCGGCACGTTGCGGCCGACCCAGCATTCCCTTGTCGCCCCGTACGGCCAGCTCATGCTCAAGCACGTCAACGCCGATATCGCCTTCATCGGCTCCAGCGGCGTCGACCCGGTCAAGGGCTTCACCAACACCAATCTCGCCGAAGCCGAGGTCAAGCACACGATGATCGAGGCGGCGGGCCGGGTGATCTTCTGCTGCGATTCGACAAAGCTGATGCGGGTGGCGACGGCCCATATCTGCCCGATCGACAGGCCCGATCTTCTGATCACGGACCAGGCGGCACCGCCCGAAGCGCTGCGCGCGATCCGTAGAGCCGGGCTCGACATCCAGGTCATCTAAAGCATCCCGGGTCCGACCGGACGCAGAACGCTCTCCCTCTTTTAGGACGCTCTCCCTCTTTGAAGTCGATCACCTTATCTGCGTTCAGATGAGGCCATCTGAACGCAAGGTCGAGCTGGCCGGTCGGCCGGTACGCCGGCGTATGCCGCGACGGGCTTGACGGCATCCGCGGAGCTGTGGCGGGACTGTCTTCAGTCCAGCGCCGAGGGGAACCCCATCATGGCCGCGCCGATCTTGGATACTGCGGTTCTCGATCAGATGGTCGAGGACCTCGATCGTGAAACGGTCGAAATGCTGATCGACACGTTTGTCGACGAACTGGCCGGGCGGCTGGACCGGATGGCAGACGCCACGGACCCGATCGACGTGGCGGTGCTGCAACGCGAGGCCCACGCCCTGAAATCGTCGGCGGGGACGTACGGCCTGATGCAGCTTTACGAGATCGCGGTCGAGCTCGACCGCGTCACCAAGCGCGGCGATGCCGCAGCGGCCGCCCCGCTGGCGGCCCGGCTCGACGATCTGGGCGACGCAGCCGTCGATGCGTTGACGACCTGGCAGGACGCCGGCTGAGCACCGCCCGGAGTGGGGCTGGGGTCCAACCCGGCGTCCGGCTTGCGAACACGTGATCGGGCCGAACACGGCGAAAGCTTGTTCGGAATCGGGATTCGCTCTATCTTCCAGAGGGATGCAAGATGTTTCTGAGGTAGTGGCTAAACAATGCGTCTGGCCTCGTTGCCGATCGTCCTCCGCGCGACCGTGGTCGCCGCGGTCATCGTCCTGGCGGGCTGCGGTCGCGGGCCGGAGGCACCGGCCCCCGGTGCCGCCACACCGCATGACCCTGCCGATCGGTGGGGCGTCTACATTGCCGAAGCATCGGCCCGGTTCGATGTGCCCGAGCAGTGGATCCGCTCGGTGATGTGGGTGGAAAGCCGCGCCGAAACCCATTGGGACGGGGTGCCCGTGGTGAGCGCGGCCGGAGCGATGGGGCTGATGCAGATCATGCCCGCCACCTGGGCGGAACTCACCGCGACCCACGATCTCGGCGACAATCCGCACGATCCGCGCGCCAACATCCTGGCCGGGACCGCCTATATCCGGCAGCTCTACGACTGGTACGGGGCTCCGGGTTTTCTGGCGGCCTACAACGCCGGCCCCGGCCGGTATCTCCAGCATCTGCGGGACGGACGGCCGCTGCCGCGCCAGACCGAGGTCTATGTCGCCATGCTGGCCCCGCAGATCGCCGGGGGCGCCCCGCGCATCCGTGGCGACCGTATCCTCGTCCAGCGCTTCGGCCTGACCGTCCCCGTCGGCGCGTCGGCGAGCTAGAACGCGGGCGTCGCCCGACGCGTCGGCCCTGGGCGCGCCGACCCGATGGTTCGTCGATCAACTAGGCTGGGGTTCGCTCTCGCTCTGCCCGGCTCACGCGCTCAAAGCTCTTGGGAGCCCGTCTGTTCCAGGCGTTGGAGACGTCAAGCGCGGTGGCTCGCCGAAGAACCGACGGGCGGACGTCCATGGCCGACATCCCGCTTGTCTTTCCGCGCGTGGAGACTGAAGAATGGACGCGGGCACGATGCCGTGAAGTGGGAAAGGACGGCCGGCGCCGCGACACCGGCCGGCAAACGGAGGGGACGCATGACCGACCGCGCCTTGATGCCGGATTATCTGCGCCTCTTGGCGCTGTTCGGGATTGTCGTGGTCAACGTCCAGTTCATGGCCTTCCCCATGAGCGAGGGCTTTGACGGGGCATCGCGGCAGGCGCCGGTCGATGGGGTGGCGGTCTGGCTCGTCAACGGGTTGGCCTATCTCAAGACCTACGGGCTGTTCTCGTTCATGTTCGGTGTCGGGCTGGCCTTTCAGATGCGCTCCGCCGAGCGTCGGCACCTGCCGTTCGGTTCGCTGTACCGCAACCGCATGATCGGGCTCCTGCTGCTTGGGGTCGCCCATGGCTGCCTGCTCTTTATCGGCGACATTCTCGCCGTCTACGCCATCGTGGGCACCGTTCTGTATTTCTGGCGCAGATGGCCTGTCGCGCGGCTCTTGCGCATCGGCGTGGCGCTCCTGGTGATCCAGCTCCTCATCAGCGCGGCGGTCATCGCCCTGGTCCCGTCGGCGCCCTCCGACATTGCCGACCTGGAGCGGCAGTTCATGACCGACGGGTCGCTGGTGGAGACCGTCGTGTTTCGCAGTATCGCGTTCGCGATCCTGATGCCGATCTTGCTGATCTTCCAGGGCTTCTCGGCGCTCGGTTGGTTCTGCCTCGGTTTGGCGGCGGTACGGTCGGGGCTGATCGACCGGCCGGATCATCCGCTTTGGCAGCGGGCCCGGCGCTTGTGCCTGATCCCGGGCGTCGTGCTGAGCCTCGGTGCGGCCGCTCTCATGCAGTGGTACGACGAGAGACTGGGGGAGATCCTGACGATCATCGTCGCGCCCCTGGCGACGGTGGGCTATCTCGGCCTCATCGCGGCCATCGCCCGTCTCCCGGGGCCGGTCCTGTCGCGCGTTCTGGCTGCCGGCGGGGCGAGCCTCAGCATCTATCTCGGCCAGTCGATCGTGCTGTCGACCCTGTTCGCCGCCTACGGGTTCGGCCTGTGGGATGCGGTCGGGCCGGCGGTCGCGGTGCTGATGGCGCTCGGCGTCACCGCTGTCCTGATCGGCCTGCTGATCGTCTGGCGCAGCCGGTTCGCCCTCGGCCCGTTCGAATGGGTGCTCCGCAAGATCACCCGTTTTCGCGTCGTCGCCCGCAGCGAGACGCCGGTGACTCCCGGCTCCTCCTGACGCGGCGGGGTGGGCCTTCCGGACCGGCCGGCGGCGGGCGAGGAACCGCTCCGGGCCAGGCGAGGCGGGGGTCACGGCAGTCGGTTCCGCGGGGCGGGTATGTAGGCCTCGGGGTCGTCGTCGGCATCTTCCCGGCCGCCGCGGTCGATCCGCCGCAGATACGCCCGGAGCGTGCCGACCGCAGTGATACGGGCTGCCGGCGCTTCGCTTCGACGCCCCCCTTCGCCATGGCGGGGACGGTGCCTATCTATGCACGGTGTGACCGACATCCGACGATGGCGGTCTTGCGGGTGGAGAGGGAACCGTGGGCTACAAGTACTGGACGCTGGACGATGTGCCGTGGGACGCCTTCGATCCGTCCAGGGTCGATCCCGATCATCTGAAGCTCGGCAAAGCCGCGGCGATGGTCGAGTTCAACGCCGCCGACTATGTCAGCTATCTGGAGAACGTGTTCCGGGAGGATCCGGTGTTCCTGGCGGCCGCACGCGCCTGGGGGGTGGAGGAAACCCAGCATGGCGAGGCGTTGGGGCGCTGGGCGATGATGGCGGACCCGGATTTCGACTTCGACGCCCGTTTCAAGCGGTTCCGGGAGGGATTCCGCCCCGACACCGAAGCGTCGGAATCGATCCGCGGGTCCCGGGCGGGGGAGCTGGTCGCCCGCTGCATGGTCGAGGTCGGGACCTCCAGCTACTACGGCGCGCTGGGCGATGCGACCCAGGAGCCGGTCTTCAAGTTCATCTGCCGCAAGATCGCCGCCGATGAGCTGCGCCACTACAAGCTGTTCTACGACCATCTCAAGCGCTACCTCGATATCGAGGGCCTGGGGACCCTGGGCCGGGTCCGGGTGGCCATGGGCCGGATTACCGAGACCGAGGACGACGAGCTGTCCTACGCCTACTATGCCGCCAATATGGACCCCGATACGCCCTACGACCGGGAGGCCTGCAACAACGCCTATTTCCGGCGGGCCTTCCGCTACTACAAGGACCCGCATATCGACCGGGGTTTGGCCATGGTGTTCAAGGCCTGCGGCCTCAAGCCGCGCTCGACCCTGTTCCGGATCGCCGCCGGCGGGGCCAAGTGGCTGATGGTGCGGCGGCAGAAGAAGATCGAGCGGGACCTGGCGCGCGCCGCCTGACACCCGGTAGAGGGAGGAGCCGACCATGCTCGCAGGAATGCTCAGGACCTTCGTCATCAATGCGGTCAGCCGGGTCGCCCGGGATCCGCAAGTCCGGGCCGAAGCGATCCGGGTCGCCCGCGCGGCGGCACCGGTTGCCGGCCGGGCGGCCCGGGCGGCGGCGACCGGTGTCAAGCAGGCGGATCTGCCGCGCAAGGCGGGCCGGCTCGTCGGCTCGATCGCCCGCCACCTCAACAGATAGACCCGATCGTCCCTGAAACCGCTTCAGACCCCGGCGAGGCCTGTCAGGGCGAGCAACAGGCAGACGGCGGCCGCCAGGCTGGCCACCGCCCGCACCGAGTTGCCGGCCGTCCAGCGGCGCAGATAGCTTTGTCGCCAGAACGCCGCCGCATCGGCCGCGGTCGGATCCAGGGGCTGCAGCCGATTGTTGAGGGGCACGTTCCACACCGCCGTCAGGCCGAAGACACCGATCAGGTAGAGGGTGGCGGCCCCGCCGACGAGCCAGGCCATCGAGCCATCCAGGGCCACCACGCCGTAGATCCCGATGACGACGGACACCGGGACCAGGCCGATGAACACGACCATGAAGGCGGCCCGCAGGATCGTCCTGTTGATCGACTGCATCACCGTGATCGCGGCGTCGGCGTCGGTGTGCGCCAGCGACCGCATGACGATATCGGAGAACGCCCAGAACACCCCGCCCATGGCGGCGTAGCCGACGAGCGTGACCTGGCAGAGCGCAACGAACCCGTCGGGCATGGGTCGATCCTTCCGGTGAGGTGAGATCGTGCGGGGAACGCCACCCGGAAGCGGCGTCCCCCGTCACAAGCGTCCTCAGGCCGCCTGTTCCCAGGCACCCGCCCGCGCCGCCGCCTGGCAGAAATCGGCGAAATCCCGCGGCTCCCGACCCAGGGCGCGCCGGACACCGTCACCCAGCTTCGCATTGCGGCCGTCCAGCGTCTCCCGGCAGACATGGGTCAGGACGTCGGCCATGACCGGTCCGGACATCGCCGCCATGGTTGCGTGGAACTGCGCCAGCGTGATCGGGGCGTATCGGACCGGACGGCCGATCGCGGCCGACAGCGTCGCGGCGATCTCCGTGAAGCTCATCAGGCGCGGCCCGGTCACGTCGTAGCGCTGACCGGCGTGCCGATCGTCGATCAGGCTGGCGGCGGCGACATCCGCGATGTCGCCGGCATCGACGATCGGCTCCAGCACGTCGCCGGCCGGGATCGGCAGCACGCCCTGCAGGACCGGGTGGACGAGTTCGCCTTCGGTGAAGTTCTGGGCGAACCAGGCGGCCCGGACCAGGGTGTACTCCAGGCCCGAGCGACGAACGATGTCCTCGCATCGCTCGGCTTCGGTCTCTCCGCGGCCGGACAGGAGCACCAGGCGGCGAACACCGGCCCGGGCGGCTTCTTGGGTGAAGGCGGCGATCCGGTCCGGCGCCTCCGGCATGGCGAGGTCGGGATGGTAGGAGATGTACGCACTCCGGACCCCGTCCAGGGCGTCTGGCCAGGTTTCCGGCCGGTCCCAGTCGAACGGGATCGGTGCGGCGCGTGAGCCGGGACGGACCGCGTGGCCTCGAGCGGTCAGGGTCGCGACGATCCGGCGGCCGGTCTTGCCGGTCGCACCGATGGCGAGGATCGGGGCGGTGGTGTCGGTCATGGTCGAGTGCCTATGTGAGGTGGAAGACACCGGTGACCTACGCCGCCGGGACTGGACGAACCATGGCTGCTGCTCCGCCATACTATGCAGATCGTCCACGGATGTGCGAAGGTGACGGCATGGAGGAGGATGACGATGAGCTATCCCACCCCGGAATTGCCGCCGCCGGCCGACCCGCTGGGGGAAACCCTGCATCTGCTGCGGCCGATCGGAACCCTGTATTGTCAGGGGGCGTTCAGCGCCCCGTTCGGCATCGCGATCCCCGACCTTTCCGGTGTGATGACCTTCCTGGTCGTGATGTCCGGCCGCTGTTGGGTGGAGAGCGATGACGGCGAGCGCTGCCGGGTCACCGAAGGGGAGTTGGTGCTGATCCCGCACGGCCGCCCCCATGTGATCAGCAGCGATCCGTCCGTGACCCCGGCGCGGTTGTTCGATCTGCCGGTCGAGAAGGTCAGCGATCGCTATGAACGCATGGTCTATGGCGGCGGCGGCGAGGTCGTCCGGACGATGTACGGCGTCGTCCGGTTCGACGACGTCGCTGCGCAGAACCTGATCCGGCTGTTGCCGTCGATCATCCGGATCGATGCCGGGGATGGTGACGCCTGCGGCTGGCTGAACAGCACGGTCCGGTTCATCGCCGCCGAGGCGGCGGCGCTACGGCCGGGTGGGGAGACCGTGATCACGCGGTTGGCCGACATCGTCGTGATCCAAGCCATCCGCGCCTGGCTCGATCGCGCGCCGGAGGCCGATCAGGGATGGTTGGCGGCGTTGAAGGATCGCCAGATCGGTGGTGCGCTGGCCCTCGTGCATCGGGCCCCGGAGCGGGCGTGGAGCGTGGATGCCCTGGCCCGCCAAGTCGGCATGTCGCGATCGGCGTTCGCCGCGCGGTTTGCGGACATGGTGGGGCAATCCCCCATGCGCTACGTCACCTGGTGGCGGATGCAACTCGCCCGTGCGCGGCTGCTGGAGGGCAAGCAGACCATATCGGCGATCGCCGCTGCCCTGGGCTACGAGTCCGAAGCCGCCTTCGGCCGGGCCTTCAAACGGGTGTTCGGCCTGTCACCCGGCGGGATCCGTCGTCAGCCGCCACCGACCCTGGCCTTGACCGCGTAATCGCTCCGGTAGGCCGATCGCGCAGCACAGCCGGCCGGTCCGCGAGCGGGACCGATCGCCGCAAGCCGTGCCGACGCTTGTGCTCGGGCGCTCTCGGTCCGACCCTCCCCCCGGCAACCCCAAGGATGGGACGTTGGCGGACCGGAGTGAGGGACGAATGGAGCGTCGCAAGACCGCCGTGGTGCTGGGGGCCTATGGCCTGATCGGGGCCGCCTGCGCCCGCGCGTTGATGGCACGCGGGGTGGCGGTCATCGGTGTTGGCCGCTCGCAGGTGGCCGAAAGGCGGGCGCTGCCGATGATCCGGTGGATCGAGCGCGACATCGCGCGGACGCCCGCGAGCACCTGGGCGGAGGATCTCGCGGACGCCGACATCGTGGTCAATGCGGCCGGTGCGCTCCAGGACGGGGCGCGGGACCGGTTGGCCGCGATCCACGAGACGGCCGTCTTCAATCTCGTCGCCGCGCTCGAAGGCCGGGCGGTGCGTTTCATCCAGATCTCCGCCGTCGGTGCGACGGTTGAGGCCTCGACCGCCTTCCTGCGCACCAAGGCGCGCGGTGACGCAGCGGTGATGGCCTCACCTCTCGACTGGGTGATCCTGCGGCCGGCCCTCGTACTGGGGCCCCAGGCCTATGGGGGGACGGCCCTGTTGCGGGCCGCGGCGGCGATCCCTTGCATCGGCGTGAGCCTGGACGGAGATCCGCCGATCCAGACCGTCGCGCTGTCGGATGTGGCCGAGGCCGTGGTCGAGGCCGGGTTGGGGGCTATCCCAGCCCGCACGGTCGCAGATCTGGCCGAAGCGCGGGCGCGTCCGTTCTCCCAGGTCGTAGCGGCGCTTCGGGGGTGGCTCGGCCTCCCGCGGCCGAAGGTGACGGTGCGTCTGCCGATGTGGCTCCTCACACCGGTGGGGTGGTTGGCCGATGGCCTGGGATGGCTCGGCTGGCGCTCACCGGTGCGCAGCACCGCCCTGAGCGTCCTGCGTGGCGGTGTGATGGGACATCCGACCGCCTGGCCGGCAGCGGGCGGACGACCATGCCGGGCGCTGGAGGAGACGCTTGACGCCCTGCCGGCCACAACCCAGGAGCGCTGGTTTGCGCGCCTCTTCCTCTTGATGCCGATCGCGGTCGCGTGCCTGGCGGTGTTCTGGATCGGGTCGGGGGCGATTGCTTTGGCGATGCGGTCGACGGCCGAGGGGGTCCTACTCGTGCGTGGGGTGCCGCCGGCCCTGGCCACCGCGACGGTGGTCGGCGGTGCGGCGGTCGATATCCTGCTGGGCGCTGCGGTGTTGGCGCGCCGCTGGGCGCAGCCGGCGTGCCTGGCGATGGTCGCGGTGTCGGCGGCTTATCTTGTCGGCGGCACGATCGTCGCACCCGATCTGTGGGCCGACCCGCTGGGGCCGTTGATGAAGGTGTTGCCGGGGGCCGTGCTGGCGCTCGTGACCGCCGTCATGGTCGCCGAGCGATGATCCTCTACGAGGCGCTGCTGTTCCTGCACGTGGTCGGGGCCTGCGTGCTGCTCGGCACCGGCGCGGGCATCGCCTTCTTCATGATGATGGCGCACCGAACGGGCGACCCGGCCGTGATCGCGCATACCGCGGGGATCGTGGTGCTTGCCGACACGGTGTTCACCGCCACGGCCGTCGTGTTGCAGCCGATCACCGGTCTTTCCCTCGCACTGCTGGCGGGATGGCCGGTTTTGGAAGGCTGGGTCGCGGTGTCGATCGGTCTCTATCTGTTCACGGGTGCGTTCTGGCTGCCGGTGGTGGTCATTCAGCTCCGCTTGCGTCGGTTGGCCGCCGCGGCGCGTGACGGCGGCACGGCATTGCCGGCGGCCTATCATCGGCTCTACCGGATCTGGTTCGCCTGCGGTTTTCCGGCCTTCGCGGCGGTCCTGGTGATCGTCTGGCTGATGCTGACCAAGCCGGCATGGTGACGCTGAGGCCGGGCGGTGCGGGGCGAACCGCCCCCGTGCCCCGCCGATCCCGCCATCCGACCGGTGAGAGCGTCTTACGTCCGAACGGACGCAGGAGGCTCTCCCTCTTTGAAGTCGATCAGCTTACCTGCGTTCACATGAGTCCATCTGAACATAGGTTGATCTAGAGCATCCTGCGTCCTAACGGACGCAGATAAGATGCTCTAACTCTTTGAAATAGATCAACTTATCTGCGTTCGGATGAGTCCATCTGAACGCAGGTTGATCTAGTTCGCCAGGATGGGCGCGACCTGCTCGGCCGCCAGCGTCAGCGCCTCCTCGGCCGTCGCCTGGCCGGTCAGCGCGGACTGGATCGCGTCCTGGATGGCCTTGGAGATCTGCGGCCAGTCCGGGTGCGGGCCGCGCACCCGGGCGGTCCGGAGCTGGGTGGTGAAGGTCTCGAAGGCGTCGGGCCAGTTGGCGTCGGAGACATCGGCGTCCCGGCGCGGCGGCAGGCGGCCGAATTCGTTCCACACCCGGTGGCTCTGGCTGAAATAGTACTCCAGGAACGCGAACGCCGCTTCCGGATGCTCGGAGGTCGAGAAGATGGCGTAGTTGAAGTCTCCCAGGGCGGAGGCGCGGGGGCCGCCTTCCTCCCGGGTCGGCATCAGGGTCACGCCCCAGTCGAAATCGGCGTCGGCCGACATGCGCGGCAGCTCCCACGGCCCCGAAATGGCCATGGCGGCCTGGCCGGTGTTGAACGTCGCCGTGGAGTCCCATTGCCCGCGGATCAGCGTGTCGCGGGAGGCGAGGCCGTCATCGAGAATGCGCTGCCAGAATGCGAGCGCCTGGACCGCGCCTTCGCTGTCCAGGCTGTCGATGCCGGCACCGGCCATCTGCAGCCAGGGCAGGAACTGGAAGGTCCCTTCCTCGGTGCCGATGGCGCTGAAGGCGAGGCCGAACTGCCCGGCCTCGGGGTCGGTCAGGGCTTCGGCGGCGGCGTACAGCTCGTCCCAGGTCGATGGCGGATCCTCGGGGTCGAGCCCGGCCGCCCGGAACAGGTCCTTGTTGTAGTAGAGCGCGATGGTGTTGCTGCCGCGCGGCATGCCGTAGATCCCGCCATCCCAGCTCAGCGACGCGCGCGGACCGTCGTAGAACAGGTCCGGATCGATGATCTCGGATCGCGCCATCAGATCGGTCAGGTCGAGGAACGCGCCGCGGGCGGCGAACAGCACGTGCTCCGGATTGTCGACCGCCATGATGTCGGGGGCGGTGCCGGTGGCGTAGGCCCGCATCGCCTGGCTGACCAGATCGGCGAAGGCGAGCTGGCGGACGTCGACCTCGATCTCGTCCTGCAGGGCGTTGAACTCGGCCGCCATGGTGGCCGCGGGGCCGGGGTCCGTCGCCTCGGTCCAGACGGTGACGACGGTCTGCGCCCCGGCCGGCCCGGCGGCCATGGCGAGGACGGCGGAAACGGCAAGGGTGCTGGCGATCGTGCGGGGCCGGGTCATGGCCTTTCCTTTCCCTGTTCTGCGGTTGTCGGGGGTCGGGACTTGAACGTCCTCTTGATGGGGGCGGCGGCGGTCCGCTGGCGGCTCACGGCACCACCGGGTTCGCGGCGTCTTCTCGGATGAAGAGCGGGATCTGGTCGAGCGGGGCGTCGACCGTGACGGTCTCGCCGCCGTAGCGGGCCTCCCCGGTCCAGGCGTTGGTCCAGCGGGCGCCGCGGGGCAGGTACACGTCCCGGCTCCAGGCGTGATAGGCGTACACCGGTGCGACCAGATAGTCGGGGCCGAACAGGTACGCGTCATCCACCCCGGCGGCGTGCAGGTCGTCGGGGAAGTCGAAGAACAGCGGCCGCATCACCGGATCGCCGGTGGCGTGCGTGCTCTCCATCTGCCGCAGCAGGTACGGACGCAGCCGCTCGCGTAAGAACAACAGGTCCTTGATGATGGCGTACGCCTCATCCCCGAACGACCAGACCTCGTTGGCGTTGCCGGTCATCGGGATGTGGGCCTGGTAGGTCACCGGCTCGCGATTGCCGTGCAGCCGGAACAGCGGGCAGAAGGCGCCGTACTGGAACCAGCGGACGATCAGTTCCCGGAACTCCGGGTCGTCGGGATGGCCGCCGTGGAAGCCGCCGATATCGGTGGTCCACCAGGGGATGCCGCTCATCGCCATGTTGAGGCCGGCGCGGATGTTCCAGCCCAGCGAGGCGAAGCTCGACGGCACGTCCCCCGACCAGACGGCCGCGCCGTAGCGCTGGCTGCCGGCCCAGGCGGACCGGCAGAGATTGACCGGTGCCTCGACCCCGGCGGCCTTCATGCCCTCGTAGAAGGCCTGGGCCTGGCACAGCGGGAAGATGTTGGTGACCGCCGCGCCGGGCCCGGCATGGTAGCGCAGATTGTGGTGGTCGCGGGGATAGATCTCCGGCTCGTTGGCGTCGAGCCAGAACAGGGCGACACCCTGGTCGGCGTAGTTGCGCTTGCAGGTCCGCCACAGGAAGTCCCGGGCGTCGGGATTGGTAGCGTCGCAGTAATGCATGAACACGGTGCCGGGCGCGTTCTTTTCGGTGAACGCGTTGAACACCGGCTGGCCGGACCGGGCGCGCACCAGCAGGCCACGGTCCTTGAGGGCCGGCGTGTTCTCCGAATGCGGATGGACGGTCGGCCAGATGGAGACCATCAGCTTGATCCCCAGATCGTCCAGTTCCCGGCACATCGCCGCCGGGTCGGGCCATTCGTGGGGGTCGAACTTCCAGTCGCCTTGCATCGACCAGTGGAAGAAGTCCGCCACGATCACCGACATCGGCAGGCCGCGGGCGGTGTGCTCCCGCGCCACGGCCAGCAGCTCTTCCTGGGTGCGGTAGCGCAGCTTGCACTGCCAGAACCCCAAGGCCCAGTCCGGCAGCTTGGTCGGATGACCGGTGGCGTCGGCGTAGCGACGCATGACGGCGCGCGGGCCGTCGCCGACGACGATCCAGTAGTCCATCTGCCAGGCCGCATCCGCGATCCAGCGGGTACGGTCGAGGTTCAGCTCGACCCGGCCGGTGCCCGGATGGTTCCACAGGAAGCCGTAGTTCTTGGACGAGTAGTAGAACGGGATGCCGATCTCCCCGTTCTGCTGGGCCAGGGTGAAGGTCCCACCGCGCTGGTCGAGCCGGCCGGTATGGTGCTGGCCCAGGCCGTAGATGCGTTCCTCGGGATCGGCACCGAACACGACGTCCAGGCTCTGCAGATCGCCGTCGGCATGGCGCAGGCCGCGGGCGGCGATGGGGCCGTAGACGTAGGGCCGGCGCTCGGCCAGCACGACCTCCCCGGTCGACACCCGGTGAAACGCGATCTCGCCGTTCGGCTCGACCCGCGCCTCGAGATCGCCGGACCGCAGGCGCGCACCGGCATCGGTGATCGTCACCTCCCCGCCGGTCGGCCGGCACGGCAGCAGGGCCTGGGGCAGGTCGTCCCGGATCGCCGGGGCCAGCGTGGCGCGGACGCGGATGCCATCCTCGTTCCAGGGCTCCAGACGCAGGGTCTCGCCGTCCCCGCGCCAGATCAACGCCCCGTCCTCGTGACCGAATATCGGCATCCAGCCTCTCCCAAAAGCGTTTTTGTTGTTGCGTGGACCGTATCAAGGCTCGGGGCGCGGCGTCCATCCCCTATGTCGGGCGGCGTCACGTCAGCGGCGTGACCGTCCCGACGGGCAGGTCCTTGCGGATATGCTGGGCACCGCCGGTCGTCCGCACCCGGGCATGGTAGGCGAGGGTGTGCGGGCCCTCGACGCGCATGGTCAGGGGACCCCCATCGGCAGGGGACGCGGTCACCCGCACGGTTGCGCCGTCGGGGAGGGTGAAGACCCGGTCCACGCCGCGGTCGAGCAGGATCTCGAAGGTCAGACTGTCCCACCGCTCACCGGTGTGCCGGGTCGGCGGCGCGAGCGGCAGGACCCCGTCGGCCCGCAGATAGACCGGCATGTCGGCCAGGGGCAGCGCCTGACGGCGCAGCCAGCGGCCCCCCTCGGTCAGGCCCCCGTCGGGGAAGCCGGCCCAGATCCCGTCGGGCAGGTAGACCTCCACATCGCCGCGTTCGTTGGTCACCGGGGCGATCAGGAGATCGGGGCCCAGGCAATACTGGGTGTCGAGCGTTCGGCAGGTCGGGTCGTCGGGGAACTCCAGGAACGGGGCCCGCATCAGCGGCAGGCCGCTGCGTCCGGCCTCCACCCCCAGGGCGTAGAGATAGGGCAGCAGCCGGTAGCGCAGCCGCGCCCAGTCCCGGAAGATGGCACACGCCTGCTCGCTGAACTCCCACGGCTCCCGCGGGGTGGTGCCGTGCAGGCGGGCGTGGGAACTCATCAGACCGAACTGCGCCCAGCGCACGAACAGCGCGGGCGCGGGCGCGGGGCCGGCGAAGCCGCCGATATCGTGGCTCCAGAACGGCACGCCGGACAGCCCGTAGCTCAGCGCCGCGCGCACGGTGCTGGCGAGCGCGGCGAACGTGGTGACCGGATCGCCGCCCCAATGGATCGGAAAACGCTGGCCGCCGGCCCAGGACGACCGGCCCCACACGACGTAGTCGCCGGTCACCTCGGCCGTCACCTCGGCCACGGCCTTGTGGTACAGAAGCGGGTAGAGATTGTGGACCTCCCGCCCGGTCCGGCCGTCATGGAAGCGGGCGCCCCGGGGCACGTCCTCCCCGAAATCGGTCTTGAACACCGATACGCCGTCGTTCAGTCGGGCGCGGTGGAGGTCCTGCCACCAGGCCACCGCGTCGGGATTGGTGAAGTCGATCAGCGTGCCCGGGGTGACCAGCGGCTGCGTGTAGACATGGACCAGGGAGCCGACCCCGCGGAAGCCTTCCATATGATGGGTCGGCACGGGCAGCGTGGTCTGCACGTCGCAGGGCTGCCCGTCCTCGGTACGGACCAGATAGCCCTTGCCCCACGCCTCCTGCCACAGCGGCGAGGTGCGGGAGAGGTAGGGGTACTCCCACACGCACAGCCGGAACCCCAGGTCCCGCAGCCGCGCGATCGCGGCCGCCGGGTCGGGGAACCGCCCTTCGTCCCACTGCATGTCGGACAGCCGGTCGCTGCCCATCCAGTAGGTATCGGTGTTGACCACGTCCGAGGGGATGTCGTGGTCCCGCATGCCTTGGCAGGCCTCGAACAGCGTGTCCCAGCTCTCGTAATAGAAGCGGGACAGCCACAGCCCGTAGGTCCAGAGCGGGGGCGGCGGAGCGTATCCGGTCAGCTCGCCGTACCGCAGCAGCACGTCCTTGGGCGTCGGCCCGTCGATGACGAAGAGGTCGAGTGCCGGCTCCTCGATCACCGCGACATAGGATAGGATCGACCATGTCGGGTTGGCGACCTCGTGCCGGACGGTGCAGGTCGTGTTGAAGAACACGCCGTAGCCCCGCGTGGAGATCGCGAAGGGCACGTTCTTGTAGGCCTGCTCGGACGTCGCCCCGCCGGCGTTGGAGTTCGAGGAGACGATCGACAGCCCGGTCTTGTCGAGATGGGTGAACTTCTCCCCCAGGCCCAGGAACCGCTCCCCCTGGTCGACCTCGAAGGCAGCCGTCAGCCGGTCGCCGTCGGCGTGCAGGCCGAGCGGCAGCACCCGCTCCCGGCCCTTCTGGTCGACATCCCCGACCGAACTCGCCCACAGCAGCGTCCCGTCGGCGCGACGGGTGACGGATATCCGCCAGCGCGCCCGGTCGATGCGGATGTGCAACCCGCCGCCGGCGACGGTGACGGCCGTCTCGTCCCAGCCGACATCGAGGTCCGCGGGCGGCCGCGCCTCGGCCAGGTCCGGAACGCCGTTGCCGCTGTCGCCGACCCGGATGCGGACGACCCCATCGGCAGCGAGGGTGACAGCTCCGGCCAGCGGCCACACCCCATCGACGGCGATCGAGAAAGTGCACCCGTCGGGTCGGCGGACGGGGGCGTCGACCCGGCCGGCGATACGGTAGGCGGCGAACGCGGCGTTGAGCGGCATGGCGGAACCGACGTGAATGGCGGGATCAGATCGGATGCGGGGGCGAGGCGGGCGAGGGCCGACCGCGCTCGCCGACGGGGCGCGGGCGCCGCCGCAACGGGTCTGCCGAAAGCGGGATCGGCCGTTGCCCGTCCCGTTCGATCCCGAACCGGTGTCCGATCATGCGGCCTTACCCGTCGGCTTGCGGTGCTGCTGTTGGAACTATCGAACCAGCTTGGCCGGCACAGTGTAACAGAAACGTTTTTGATGCAATGCCGAACCGGCCTTCCCCGGTCGCTGTCGGGCAATCGCGCAGAAACCGTTGTTGCCGGGTGCGGGGCTCGGGCTAAGCAGGGGCGATGACGGACGATGTCGCCCCCTCGCCGGCCCCGGAGCCGGCCGCCGCCGCCGCACCGGTTGCCGGGTACCGCCGACCGGGCACCGGACGGGTCGGGATTCGCGAACTGGCCCGGGCGCTCGACCTGTCGGTCAGCACGGTGTCCCGCGCGCTCAACGGCTATGCCGATGTCAGCGCGGCCACCCGGGCACGGGTCGAACGGGGGGCGCGGGAGCTGGGATATGCCCCCAAGGCCTTCGCCCGCAGGCTCGCCTCCGGACAGCCGCAGGCGGTCGCCCTGGTGCTGCCGGCGAGCCCCGACAGTTTCGGCGATCCGTTCTTCCTGACGCTGATGTCGGGGCTGGGGGAGGTCCTGTCGGCCGCGGGGCTCGATATGGTGGTCTCGTGCGTGCCTTCGGGGCCGGCGGAGACGCAGCACTACGACGATCTGATCCGGCGGGGCGCGGTCGACGGGGCGGTGCTGTGCCGGATGCGGCGCGACGACGCCCGCGTCCGCTTGCTGCACCAGGCGGGACTGCCCTTCGTCTGCCTGGGCTCCACCGACGCGGATCGGCCGGCGGCGCGGATCGATTTCGATCTGGAGACCGGGTTCCGCCGGCTGGCCGGCCGGCTGCTCGCCGCCGGGCACACGCGGATCGCCTTCATCGAACCGCCGGCGGGCCTGCGGACGGGGGAGGACCGGAAACGCGGCGTGCTCGGCGCGTTCGCCGACCATCACCTCGCCCCCGACGAACGCCTGTTCGTGGCCGGCGGGTTCGACACCGCCAGCGGCTATCGGAAGACCCGGGAGCTGATGAGCCGGTCCGATCCGCCGACCGCGATCATGGCGGCCAACGATCTCTGCGCGCTGGGGGTCCTCCAGGCCCTGTCCGACGACGGTTTGCGGGCCGGCGACGATGTCGCGGTCACCGGCTGCGACGACATGGCGCTGGCCCGGTACACCAGCCCGGCGCTGACGACGTTGACGCTGCCGGTGGCCGAGGCCGCCCGGCGCCTCGGCGCGATGCTGCTGACCCGGATGCGGGGGCCGCCCGAGGTGCCGCCCGATCCGCTGGTGATGCCGGTCGAGCCGGTGTGGCGCGTCTCCCACCTGTGCGGCGCGCTGTAACACCGAGATGTGCCGCGCTCGCCGCGTCCGGACGCAGCGAGCGCGCCGGCGCGCCCCAAGGCGGCATCGTCGACGACACGGGGGCTCCCCGGTCATGGACCATTGCGGTTCGGCAGACCGATACCCGGCCGGGATATCCCCTCAGAGCCCGGCGTGTCGGATCACTTGACCGCGATGCAGGTGCACGGGGCCAGGTGCATCACCTTGTGCGATACGCTGCCCAGCAGCAGGCCCTGCACCTCGCCCAAACCCCGGCTGCCCAGAACGATGACGTCGGCCTCTTCGGCTTTGGCCGTGTTGACGATTTCGGTCGTCGGGTTGCCTTCGGCCACCCTGGTGCGGATCGTGCCGATGCCCAGGGTCTGCGACCGCGACACCGCCTCGCTGGTGATCTTGTCCCCCAAAGCCTTGCTGCCGTGGAACAAGGAGTAGTAGTCGCCGCGCGGGATCCCTTCGAGTTCGGCCCATTGCTCGAAGCCTTCGGGAATCGGTTCGACCGGAACCACGTGCAGGACCAGCATCTCGGCGTTCTCGGCCTTGGCGAGATTGGCGGCGAAGGCCAGGGCCTTCCATCCATGCTCCGAGCCGTCGACGGCGACGACGATCGTCTTGCTCATCTCCCGCGCCCTTTCCTTGTTCGTTGAAGACAGCCCGCCCCGGCGGGCGTTGCGTCACGGGCGGGTTTCGATACGGTGCAGCGTAGAACCGCCCGCCGGCCGGGAGAAGGCCGTCCCGCGCTATCGCCGGCAGGATTGATCTAGAGCATCCTGCGTCCGAACGGAGGCAGGGAGGAGGCTCCAACCCTTTGATCTGGAGCGTTTTCAGGGACTATCGGGTGGATCTGCCGAGGGGGATGGGCCCTGATGCCAGGAGGGAGGAGGAAGGACATGCCCGGGCATATTCGACGACGAGCGACGCCGCAGCAGGGCCCATCCGCCCGGCC
>JANQKE010000075.1 GCA_028281265.1 Alphaproteobacteria bacterium
ACGCCAACCCGAAGGGCCGGGCGGATGGGCCCTGCTGCGGCGTCGCTCGTCGTCGAATATGCCCCGGCATGTCCTTCCTCCTCGCTCCTGGCATCAGGGCCCATCCACCTCGGTAGATCGGCCCGGTACTCCCTGAAAACACTCTAGCATGCGCAAGATGCGTTTATCCATCGCGTTTTGTAATGTTTGTCATGAAACTGTTGTTGAACCCGCAAATGGCCGCGGTCAGAAGAGGGGCCACCAGCCGACCAAAGCGGAGACCATCCGTGACGCCCTCTTGCCTCCTGATCGGCTTTGACGGCTTGCGCCCCGATCTGGTGACACCCGATCTGATGCCGCACCTTTGCGGCCTGAAGGCCGAAGGCGTGACCTTTGCCAACCATGTCACGGTCTACCCCAGCGAGACCCGGGTGGTGTTTCCGAGTTTTGTGACGGGAACGACCGCCGACGGGCACGGCATGATCGGCAACCGGTATCTGGACCGTTCCGCGACGCCGCCGCGCATGGTCGACAGCGCCGATGCGGCGCTGCTCGAACGCATCGACGCTGAGACGAACGGGCGCCTGATGACCGCGCAGACGCTCGGCGAAACCCTCAAGGATGCGGGCAAGTCGTTGGCCGTTCTGGCATCGAATTCGCGCGGTGCCACCCGGTGCCTCAATCACAAGGCGCGGTCGCTCGGCCAGGTTTGTCTTTCAGGCCATTTCGAGGATATCGCGGCACCGGCCGATGGGGTCGCCGGCCTTCTCGAGGCCCTCGGACCGTTGCCGCCCGCCGCCGAGCCGGGCACGCCCGATCTTGAAGCGCAAACCCTGCTGACCACCGCATTTCTCGATCATGTCTGGCCGCAGCGGCGACCGGATGTGACGTTGCTCTGGTATTCCGAACCGGACCTCAGCGCGCATTTTTCCGGCGTCGGCGCACAAGAGACCAAACGGGCGATTGCCCATGTCGACGCCGAGTTCGGACGGATTCTCGACTGGTGGCGCGCCGAAGGCCGGGATGCCGGCGTGCAGCTCTTCGCCGCATCCGATCACGGCCATATCTCCAGCCACACCCGCGTCTCGGTCCACGATACGCTCAAGGCCGCGGGCTTTCGCACGGGCGCGGCACCCGGCGCCGGTATCGATGCCGTCATCGTGCCCGGCCATGTCGGTGCCATCTATCAGACCGATCCGAGTGAAGCGGCCATCGCCAAGGCGAGCGCGGCGCTGATGGACACCGAATGGTGCGGCCCGGTGTTCACGCGCGGCCGCAACGATGTCGACGGCGTCGCACCGGGTACTTTCGCCCGGAGCCTCGTCATGGCCGAGCATGAGCGCTCGCCCGACATCTGTTTCTGCTTCCGCGCTGACGACCGCGTCGACGCGTACGGTCTTCAAGGCGGCACCTATTACGACAATGACCGAAGGCCTGGCCTCGGCCTGCATGGCGGATTGCACCCCAAGGAGCTCCATAGCCTTGCCATCGCGGCAGGCTCCGCCTTCAGGACCGACGCCGTTTCCCATCTGCCTTCCGGCGTCCCCGACATTGCGCCCACCATGCTCTACCTGCTCGGCGTGACGCGGCCGGCATCGGCGACCGGCAGGGTACTGCACGAAGCGCTTAGGGTGACGAACGAACCCGAAGGCGATCAACCGCAGGCCGAACGGTTCGAGACCGGTTCCTCGGGCTTTCGTCAGACACTCCGCCGCCTTCGCCATGCCGGTTCGACCTATCTGACGGGGGGATGGCGGGACGAGATGCCCGACCGGATCGCATCCGAGAAGGTCGCGGCCCATGCCTAGCCTCTCGACGCCGAAAACCGCCCGGCGCTTCGGCGAGACGATGGCCGCATCACCGGCTCCGCCCGCAATAGACGCCCCTCAACCACGGACTGCCGACCGATGATAGGGGAGTGCGTGCGGGCATGGTGTTCGAACCGGCAGTCGGCACCGTTGTGATGGCTGACACCGAGCCTCTGCTGCGTGTCCGGAACCTCGGCGTCGCCTTCGCCGCGAAAGGCTCCCGGACGTCCGTCGTCGCCGATGTCGATCTCGACATCGGTCATGGTGAAACGGTGGGCATCGTCGGTGAGAGCGGCTGCGGCAAATCGGTGTCCTGGCTGGCCGTCCTGGGGCTTCTGGGCCGCAGCGCCCGGGTCACGGGTGAGGTCTGGCTCGACGGCATGCAGCTTGTGGGTGCCGATGATGCCGCATTGAGCAAGGTGCGCGGCCGGACGATCGCCATGATCTTTCAGGACCCCCTGGCGGCGCTGAACCCGGTGCGCCGGGTGGGCGTGCAGATCGCCGAAGCGGTGGCCCGGCATCGGGGCCTTGAAGGCGGCAGCGTCGAGGCCGAGGTCGAGCGGCTCATGGACGCCGTCGGCATCGCCGACACCAAGCGACGCAAGCGCCAGTTCCCGCATGAGTTCTCCGGCGGCATGAACCAGCGTGTGATGATCGCCATGGCGCTTGCCGGCGCACCGAAGCTTCTGATCGCCGACGAGCCGACCACGGCGCTCGACGTGACGATCCAGGCGCAGATCGTCGAACTGATCAGGGAGACGCAGACCAGAACCGGCATGGCCGTGGTCTTCATTTCGCACGATCTGAACCTCGTCGGTGAAATGAGCGAGCGGGTCTGCGTCATGTATGCGGGACGCATCGTCGAGATCGCGCCGGCGGCCCTTTTGATGCAGGCACCGCGGCACCGCTACACCGAGGGGTTGCTGGCCGCCTTGCCGGATCTGGCAGGCTCGGTCCGACGGCTCGCCCCTGTGCCCGGCTCGGTGCCCCGGCGGATCGACGCCACACCGGGCTGCGCCTTCGCGCCGCGCTGCGCCGCCGCGCTGGAGGCCTGTCGGCAAACGCGACCGCATCTGCACCGGCTGCCCGGCGGCGAGACGCAGCAGCGCGTCGCCTGTCACCACCCCGCCCTCCCTCCGATCGGTCAGGCGGCGGGCATGCGACCCATGGTGTCGGCATGAGGACGCTGCTCAGCCTGCACGCCGTCAGCCGTTCGTTCGCCGCTCGGCGCGCGGCGTTCACGGCACGCGAACGGCTGGTCGCCGTGCGCGATGTGTCGCTCGACATCGCCGAAGGGACGACTTTCGGCATCGTCGGGGAGAGCGGCTGCGGCAAGTCCACCCTCGCCCGACTGGCCCTGGGACTTCTGGCCCCCGATGCGGGACGCGTGGCGTTCGACGGTATCGAGGTTTCCGCCCGACGCGACCCCGCCTGGAGACGACGTCGGCGCGACATGCAGATGGTCTATCAAAGCCCGCTCGCCGCGCTCAACCCACGCCGGACCGTCGGCGATCAACTCGCCGAGCCGGCCCTGATCCACCCCGGTCAGGCACGGGGTTCGGCGCAGGAGCTGGCGGAGCTGGTCGGGCTGTCGGCGGATCTTCTGGCGCGCTTTCCGCACGAACTCTCCGGCGGTCAGCGACAGCGGGTCGTCATCGGCCGCGCCCTGGCGCTGCGGCCCCGCCTCGTGGTCTGCGACGAGCCGGTATCGGCGCTCGACGTCTCGATCGCCGCGCAGATCATCAACCTGCTGCGCGACCTTCAGCATGCCGAGCGGCTGACCTATCTGTTCATCTCGCACGATCTAAAAGTCGTCCGCCAGATCGCGCAGACCGTGGGGGTCATGTATCTGGGCCGGCTGGTGGAGATCGGGCCGCCCGATCAGGTGTTCTTCGACCCCCGCCACCCCTATACCGAGGCGCTGGTCTCCGCCATTCCCGACGCCCGTCGGGCTTCACGCAAGCGGATTCTGCTCAAGGGCGACCCCCCGCGCCCGACGGCGGATCTGGCCGGTTGCGCGTTTCGCTCGCGTTGCGCGCGCGCGGCCTCGCGCTGTGCGGTGGAGGCGCCGACGCTGCGGTCCGTGGACGGCCGCGACGTGGCCTGCCATTTCCCCGCGCCGCCGGTGCGAGAGGCGGCATGATGCGGTTCTTCCTCACCCGTCTGCTGCGCGCTGCGGTGACCCTCGCCGTAATCGTCACATTCGCCTTCTTCGTGCTGCGCCTGTCCGGTGACCCCGCCATCACCATACTCGGCACCGAGGCCGATGCAGCGGCGCTCGAGGCGTTCCGCACCGCCTGGGGGCTCGACCGGCCGCTATGGGTGCAATACGCCACCTACGTGCAGGCGCTCCTGCAAGGCGATTTCGGGCAATCCATGCGGCTCGATCAGGGCGCCATGCACCTGGTCGCCGAGCGGGCCCTGGCGACGTTCACACTGACCGTGCCGGCGCTGGCGATCACCCTGGCCGTGGGCGTGCCGGCCGGCGTTTTCGCCGCCCTGCATCGCGGCTCCGCCGTCGACCGGACGGTGATGATAGCGGCCGTGGTGGGCTTCACGGTTCCCAGCTTCATCATGGCGCTCGTCCTGATCCTGGTTTTCGCGGTCGAGCTGCGCCTGTTGCCGTCGACCGGCTCCGGCACCTGGCAGCATGCGATCCTGCCCGTGGTCACGCTCGCCCTGGGCGGGACCGCGGCGATCGCCCGCTTCACCCGCTCGGCGATGGTGGAGGTTCTCGGGCAACCCTACATTCCCGCCGCCTCGGCCAAGGGGCTCATCTGGCCGATCGTCGTCCGCCGCCACGCGCTGCCCAACGCGGCCATACCCGTGGTCACGGTCGTCGGCTTCATGATCGGCTCTCTGGCCGCCGGTACGGTGATCGTCGAGAGCATCTTTTCCTGGCCCGGGGCCGGTCGGCTCCTGATCGATTCGGTCGCCAATCGCGACTACGCCGTCGTCCAGACGATCCTTCTGCTGGTGGGTCTGATGATGGTGCTGGCGAACCTCACCGTCGATCTGCTCTATGGCTGGCTGGATCCGCGCATTCGCACGGAACGGGCATCATGACGGCGCCCGCTCCACGCCCGGCGGAACCCGACCCCCCCGTCGGGCGGCCCAGCGAAGGCGAACGCCCGCCGATCATGATCCGGATCGCCTTGGCGTGGATCGGCGCGATGGTTCTGGTCGCGTTCGTCGCGGGGTTTCTCGCGCCTTATCCCCATACCGCGCTGCATCTCGCCGATCGCCTGTCGCCCCCCTTGCCGTTCGAGGGGGCCAACCCGGCTTTTCCCTTGGGCACCGACGAACTCGGACGCGACGTGCTGTCCCGCCTGATGGTTGCCATTCGATCCAGTCTCCTGATCGCCTTTGCGGCGACGCTGATCTCGGCGGCGATCGGCGTGACCCTGGGCTTTCTCTCGGCCCATTTCCGCGGCTGGGTCGAGGCGGTGGTGATGGTGCTCGTCGATGCGCAGGCGGCCGTGCCGTTCCTCATTCTGGCCATTGCCGTGATCGCCTTCGCCGGAAACTCGGTCACGGTGTTCGCGCTGCTGTTGGGCCTGCATGGCTGGGAGCGGATCGCACGGATCACGCGCGGCATGGCGCTGTCGGCCCAGGAGCAGGGCTACGCCGCCGCCGTGGCCGATCTCGGTGCCAAGCCCACCCGCATCTACATCCGCCACATCCTGCCGAACATCCTGTCCACGGTCATCGTGGCCATGACGCTCAACTTCCCCGAGATCATTCTGGCGGAGTCGGGTCTTTCGTTCCTCGGCCTTGGCGTGCAGCCACCGGACGCAAGCCTCGGCAATCTCGTCGGTCTGGGGCGCGACTACATCCAGGCCGCGCCGTGGCTGATCCTCTGGCCCGCCGCCATCATCGTCACCACCACGCTCAGCGTCTCGCTCGTCGGCGACTGGCTGCGCGACCGCTTCGATTCGACCCTCTGACCCCGACCGTTCAACTCCCCCCAAAAGCAACTGTTCCAGGAGATACCGCCATGGATAGACGCCCCCTCACCCCGTTCACCGCGATCCTGCTCGGCAGCCTCGCCGTCAGCGTGCCGGGGCCGACGGCCTGGGCACAGAACGCGGACGACACCCTCGTCGTTGCCGTGCCGCAATCGCCTTCCGCCCTGGAGCCCGTGCTGCGCAACAACACCTCGACGCTGCAAACCATCTACTCGGTGTTCGACCGTCTCCTGACCGTCGACTTTCACACCGGTCAGGTGCATCCGGGGCTCGCCGAATCCTGGGTCCGTATCGATCCGACCACCTATGAGTTCACGCTGCGCGAAGGCGTGACGTTCCATGACGGCACTCCGCTGACGGTGGAGGACGTGGTATTCTCGTTCTCCGACGAGCGGATCGAGGGCCCTGACGGGTCGCGGATTGCCACGGCGATGCAGTATCACGGTACCATCGACACCGTGGAGGCCGTGGACGAGCGCACGGTGCGGGTCACGACCACGCAAGTCGACCCCGCCATCCTCATCAAGCTCGGCGGATGGGGCACCGAGATCGTCTCGCAAGACGCCTTCGAAGCGATGAACGGGTGGGAAGGCTGGGTCGATGGCCCGGTCGCGACAGGCCCCTACCGCATCGTCGAGAACCGGCCCGACGAGTTTCTGATCCTTGAAGCGCATGACGACTACTGGCGCGGCACGCCGCAATTCGAGCGGATCGAGTTTCGCGTCGTCCCTGAATCGGTGGTGCGGATCAACGGGTTGCTTGCCGGCGATTTCGACATGATCACCTTCGTCACCCCCGACCAGATCCCGCAGATCGCCCAGACCGAAGGCTTCGAGGTCGTCGGCGGTTCGATCCAGAACGTGCGCAAGCTCACCTTCTTCCAGACCGAAGGTGTCTTCACGGATCCGGTTTTGCGCCGGGCGGTCTCCCATGCGATCGACCGCCAGTTGATCGTGGATTCGATCTGGCAAGGGCTGACGGAGGTCGCGCCGGGACTGCAGCACCCGGCCCTGGGCGATCTCTTCCTCGCCGATATCACCGCGCCGGCCTATGACCCCGATCTGGCGCGCTCCCTGATCGAACGGTCGAGCTATGACGGCGAGCTGATCACCTATCGCACCCAGACGGCGGCCTATCCGCTCGAACTGGAAACCGCACAGATCATCCTCGAAATGCTGCGGTCGGTTGGCCTCAATGTCGAACTGCAAGTCGTCGAGAACTGGGATCAGGTGAGCGCCGAACCCGTCGCCTCGGTTCTGTCCAACAACAGCTCGCTCATCGCCTGGCCCGATCCCACCGGCGGTCTTCTCCGCCGCTACGGTCCCGGCACGGTCCATGACCGGGGTGCGTATTTCTGGCGCAACGAGGAGTTCAACGCCCTCGCCACGGAGTATCGGGTGACCGACGACCTGGCGCAGCGTCAGGACATGCACCGCCGGATGCTGGAAATCTGGCAGGTCGAAGACCCGGCCGCCGTGGCGCTGTTCTACAATGCGCTGTTCTACGGCAAGCGTGACGATGTCCGATGGCAGCCCCTGCCGAGCCTCTATGCGGCCTACGGGCCTTTCGAGCAGGACGACGACTGAGCGCCTAGAGCGGGATGGCGTTAGGTGCGATCGCTCCGCGATCGCGCATGACGTCTGAATCCCGCTCTGACTCTCATCTTGCTCCTAGGTGACGTCAGGTTGCGCGGGGGGCCGGCCCGGCTCCTCGCGCAGCCGGCCCGGTGCCCGATCTGAAACGAAGCGATGTATGCCGACCATGCACCTGGTATCGAACCCAGATCTGACCGTTGACGCCGACGGCCTGCCGCAATGGATGCGACCGGGAAGTCGCCGTGCTGGGTGGCGGAACCTGTACCGAACCGGCCGCTACGTCTCCACGTTCCGTGCGCGTGATGTGCTGGAGCTGACGCAGCGGCCGGATCCGAGGATCGCCGATCTCGACCCCATACGGCACCTGACCGGCAGGGACGATTTCGCCGGCCTTTGCGTGCTTCGGGGACCCTCGATCCTCTACGAAAGCTGCGCGTCCGATTTCAGCCCGACCGCGTCCCATGCGATCATGTCGATCACCAAGACGATGGTGTCGCTCCTGCTCGGGCAACTCATCGGCGATGGCCGGATCGATCTTGACGACAAGATCGCCCGCCACCTGCCGGAGATCGGCAGCGGCTACGCCGACGCCACGGTCCGCGACGTTCTGATGATGAATGTCGCCAACGACTATTCAGAGGACCTGGCCGATCCCAAGGCGTCGATGTTTCTCCAAGACTACTCGATCGGCTTGCGGATTCACCCTCGGCCCGAGCCGGAAACCGGCCTGCGCGATGTCGCGGCCTCGGTCCACGGCGCCGACATCGTCAACCGATCAGACTACCTCCAGTACAAGACGATCAACAGCTCGGTTCTGACGTGGCTGGCCGAACGATGCGGTGTGAACCTGCATGAGTTCCTGGCGTCCGTCGTCGATGCGGCGGGCTTTGAGGGCGCCTTGCACATGATCATGGACAGGACGGGCTTTCCGGAGCTCGGCAAAGGAGGCTCCTGCAGCCTTCGCGATCTCGCCCGCTACGGCGCCCTCATCGCGCGCGGCGGGAAAGGCGTTCGCGGCGAAACCATCGGAAGCCCGTCCTTCCTGGCGAGCAACCTGACCGTGCGGGGACCCGGCTTCGCGCCGCCTCGGGAGCGGCTGCGCTACGGCTATCATTTCGTCACCGAGGGACGCTGGCTCGGCCATGGCGGGTTCGGAGGGCAGTATCTGTGGGTCGATCCCGCCTCAGGCTTGGTCGTGGCCCATCTCGGGGTCGTCGAAGCACCGCCGGGAACCGATCTGAGCGTGCCCGCCCATGTGATCGAGGCCGCGGAGACGATCATGGGGATGATGGACGATGCAACCGGCAAACACTGAACCGGCGCCGGGCGAGCGGCCGGGCCGATACATCGGCGGTGGGCATCTCGATCGTCGCATGCTGTCGGATCTGCTCGACGAGATGGGGTGCGCGGCGCTTGTTCTGTGGTCGGAGCGCGCGATCCGGCATGCGTGCGGCGCCGATCCCGGCAACGCCGTCCGGTTCGAACGGCCCGGTGCGGCGTTCCTGATCGTCCCGCGCGATCCGGACAGCGCTCCGGCCGCGATCGTCGGGGACTATTATGCGGCGGATTTCGCCGCCAGGTCGGGCATCCCCGATACCCGCGCCATTCCGATCTGGGTCGGGACGGCCGATGTGAGCGGGCATGCCGGGCTTGTGGCGCTGATGGAGCCGGCCGCCGACCGGCCCGAAACCTTCGATGCGGCGGACGGATTGGCCGCACTCGCCAAGGCGATCCACGACCTCGGCCTGTCCGGTGCGCCGCTGGCCTATGAGCGGCTGGGCGAGTTGGCCGTTGCGTTTACGCCGGCGCGGATCCCGGTTGCCGAGACGGCCCGGCCGGCCTGCGATGCTCTACGGCGTCTGCGCGTGCACAAATCTCTCCAGGAGCGCGGGCTCCTGCGGGACGCAGCACAGTGCGCGCAGGCGGGCGTGGAAGCGGCCCTCGATCAGGTTCGCCAGGGTATGCATCGCCGCGATCTTCTCGCCGCCTATGCCCAGGCCGCGTTGGCCAAAGCGCGCCGAACCCGTCCCGCGGTGCGCGCGGAGCCCTATGGCGTCATCGGTTTCGGACCATCGGCCCGGGCTGATGATCGCCGCCTCGCCAAGGGCGACATCATCCGTATCGATGTGGGCATGAAGCTCGATGGCTATGCGTCCGACAGCGCACGCTCTTTCGCCTTCGGCCGCGCCCCTGCGGAGGCTGCCGACGTTCATGCCGCCCTGCTCTCGGCGTTCGAGGCGACCGTCGAGGCGATGGACCCCGGCGTTCCGCTCTCGAAGCTCCATTCGACGGGCGTCGGCGCGATGCACCGGGCGGGCTATCACGGATACCGGCGCGGTCATCTGGGCCATGGCCTGGGCGCGTCGTCCTTCACCGAGGAATGGCCGTTCATCTCGGCCAAAGCGACGCATCGGCTGGCGCCTTCCAATGTGATGGCGGTGGAACTGCCGTGGTATGTGACCGGCATGGGGGCGTTGATCGTCGAGGACCAGTTCGAATGGCGGGATGGTCGGTTCCGGCCGGTTTGGACGTTGCCGCGCCGCCTTGTCGAGGTGTAGCCGATGCGGGCGGGTCTCTGTTTCGGCGCGGGGGGCGCCTTGCGCCGGGGGGGGCGGATGAGGCGTGCCTCGCGATATCAACTGGTGGGGCGCGGTTTGACGGCCTGCCAGAGCGATCAGCGTTTTTCCTATGCGCTGTTCTGTCCGCCCGCGATTCTGGATGATCCGGTGCGTCATCCGACGCCCGACCTCATCGTTTCGGTCCACGGATCGGGCCGCAAGGTGCATGCCGGCCTGGAGGCCTTTGCCGATCTGGCCATGCGCCACGATGCGGTCGTGCTGGCACCGCTTTTTCCGATTGGCATCGGTGATCCGCTCGATGCGGACGCCTACAAATACGTCGCGGACGACGGATTGCGCTATGATCGGCTGCTTCTGGACATGATCGCGGAGACCGGCCGGGTGCTCGGCCGCTCGTTCGGTCGCACGGTGATGTTCGGCTTTTCCGGCGGCGGGCAGTTCGCGCATCGCTTCCTTCTGCTCCACCCGCATCGCCTGACCGCCGTCTCCATCGGCGCGCCGGGCAAGGTAACGCTGCCGGGGGATGCGCGGCCTTGGTGGATCGGCACCGGCGACATGGCGTCACGGTTCGGCTCACCGCTGGATCTGGCCGCGCTGCGGTCGGTGGCCGTACAGTTGATCGTCGGTGCAGCGGACACGGAAACGGAGGAAATCGCCTTGCGTCCCGGCGACACGCGATGGCGGCCGGGCGCCGGTGACGCCGGTGTCACGCGGGTCGACCGGCTGCGAAGTCTGCATGCCGCGTTCGAGCGGGCGGGCGTGGAGGCGACGCTCGACATCCTGCCCGGTGTGGGGCACCGGAGCGCGGGACCGATCGTCAGCCGTGTCTGCGACTTCTTCGAGAGTGTTCTCGCTCGGCCCGATTATCGATCGACCGGATACTGAAACGCAATGGAGCGGTCCTGGCCCAAGCTGGGCGGGCGATGGGCTCATGTTTCCTGAACCCGAAACGACGGAAGCCCGGCAGAACGACACGAACGGACCGATGGGAACCGGCCGGTTCCGGAACGACATCTATAAGAAGGCATCGCCGACCTTTTCGGGCAAACCGAGCCTTGCGCTGGCACAATTCGTCTCGCCGCTCTCGCCTGGTCGGGCGCTGGAGCTGGGTTGCGCGAAGGGGTGGCTGGCACGTCAGGGATGGCATGTCACCGCTGTCGACGTCTCGTCCGTCGCGCTTGGCTATGCCGCTGAGAACGCAAGCCGGGCAGGGGTTTCCGACCGCCTCCGCTTCGAGGGGCACGACCTTGCCATCTCTTTCCCGGATGGCGTGTTCGACCTGGTGGCGGCGAGCTTCCTGCATTCGCCACAGAACTGGCCGCGCGCGGAGGTTCTGGCACGGGCCGCTGGTGCCGTCGCGGCCGGCGGGCACCTGTTGATAGTCGAACATGCCTCGCGCGCACCATGGTCGTGGTCGCCCGAAAACATCCGCTTTCCCAAGGTCGAGGACAACCCTCGACGCGATACGGCTCGTCCCCGAAGCCTGGCAGCGCCGCTGCGTTTGCCCCGTCTCGCGCACCGCCGCGGGGCCGGAAGGGCAAACCGCCACCGTCACGGACAACATCATCTTCCTTCAACGCTCGACTTGAAGACCCGCTTCAGGAGGGGCCTTGGATCGAGGCAGTCAAAGCAGTCATCCACCCTGATGAAGTCGGTGGCCGCTTTGGTCGGCAGGGCTGTCATCCGGTTGTCGCCGCCCATCGACGTCATGCCGGCGTCAGAATGGCAACCATCTCTTTGAACAGCGTGTCAGTCGGCATGTGCCCGGGACCCTTGGCGAAGTGCCGCTCGACATGGGTCAGGCGATCGGCGGAACGCCGGGCTGCCTCGAAGGGGACCATCTCATCGCCGTCGAAATGCCAGAGGTCGACCGGGCACGTGATGTCGGACGGGCCGAAGCCCCAATCATGGGCCTGCAGCCGCGCCTCGCGCGCCGGTCCGGCCGCATCATGGGCGAGGACGCCGTTCAGCGCTTCGGCCATGCGATCGCCCTTGATTGCCCCGCTGTCGCCGAGCTGTTTGACAACGTTCTGGCAGAAGGCGCGAAACTCCGTGCGCAGGTCCGCCTCGCTGGCCTCGACATAGCGAGCGTAGGCCGTCTGCCCGTCCGGCGGATAGGCGTCAAGGACGCCAGGCGCATGAAGGAACGGGACGCCGGACAGGATCGCCGCGCGCCCGACACGCTCCGGCAGGCCCGCCGCGCACGCATAGGCATAGCAGGCGCCGGCCGACATACCCACGACGTCGAACCGGCCGACCACCCCGAGCGCTGCCAGCACCGGCGCGATCATGGCCGGCCACTCGGCCAGCGCATTCATCGCCATGGGCGGCGTGCCGCCATAGCCCGGCCGCTCCAGCATGATCCATTCGATCCCGGCGGATCCTCCAAGCTCGTCCCAGATCGGACCGAACCCGGCATCGCCTATAAGCCCGTGATGCACGAGCACGGGCCGCCCGCCTGAACGACCCGCGCGGCCATAGCCCCAGCTTGTGCCGTCCGGCAGCGTCAGTGTCGTCATTGTCGGTTTCTCCGATGTCCGCATCGCCCCTTCGACACGAGCATGCGGGGTCGTCCTCGACAAGCGGCCATCGCCTGTTTGCGTTCGAGCGTCGGCGGGATCGTTCAAAGGCACGGCGTCAGACGTTGGCGCTCAGCCCGCCCGCCAAGGGTTCGCTTGTCGTCCAGAAGTCGATCACCCTCGCGGCCGTCTCCGAAACCGAGGCGGCTTGCGCGGGCAGGCGGCGGGAGGCCGTCCCCCCCTGGCACGCAGCAGGTCGATGCGCGGATGATCCTTGTCGAAGCCGCGCGGGGCGCTTCTGAGCGGTTCGGCCCCGCCGGGGCCGACCTCGAGGGCTTCGACAACGCCGGCGAGTTCAGGGCCGGCAAGCTCGGACGCCATGGCGTTGCGATAGCGGCTAAGCAGGTCCTTGGCGAAGATATAGGTGCCGGCGACGATCAGGATGCCATCCGTGTCGACATGGACATAGCGGAAGCCGGTCGGCCGCGCTCATCATGGTCTTGTGGGGTGATCTGTCGGCGGAGAAACGGATATCCCGGTTCATGCGGAAGGTCTTGAACGGGCCGAAGCGAGGTTCGAGCGCGGCGATGAGTTCGGCGAACGGCGCCTTCTCCTCGGCCTCCATGCGCGCCTTGTTCGATTGCCAGAAGGCGCGGCCGTTGTCGGCGGCCAGTGCGATGAAGAAGCCGAACCTGTCCGGCGTGATCTGTGCGGTCATGCCCGAGGCAAGGTCGGAGGCGAGGAAGACCGCCGCCTTGGCGGTCTTCCTCGACGGTGATCGGCCGGCCGAGCGGCGGCAACCCCAATTTGCGGCGCCCGATCGCTGACGGCGGCGACGCCGGCGCCGGTCTCCTGGATGGTGCGCGTTTCGGGCATCGCCGGGCCGCGCACGCAGTTGACACGGATGCCCGAGGATCCGAACTCGGCGGCAAGCGCCTGGGTCATCACCTCGACGGCGCCGCACGCGGCCGAAATCCCCGCCATACATTCGGACGTGCCGCCCGACAGGGTCGCCGATAGGGTCAGGACGGCCCCTGATCCTCGGCGCCTCATGATCCGTGCCACTTCGCGTGCGGTCAGGAACTGCGAGCCGACGATTCTGTTCAGCGGAATGAGAAAATCATCGACCGGCGTCTCGTCCGACCGCGCCCATCATCAATCGCGGGTTTCAGGCGGTCAATGTCGAAGGATGGCGAAGGGCAAAATCGGTTATGCCGTTGTTTTTCTGGATTTTCTGATTGACAGCAAATTATCGCGAATAAATGCATGGCGGAGGGGATGGGATTCGAACCCACGATACCTTTCGGTAAACACGCTTTCCAGGCGTGCGCCTTAAACCACTCGGCCACCCCTCCGCGAGGCCGGCCGGGACCATAGCCATGCCCCCCGCCCGTCGCAAGCCATGCCGGCCGCCGGCGCTCACGGCCTTGCGAATGGCCGATGTGCAGCCCGGCCCCCATATCCGGCGTCCGGCCGCAGCCATGGCGGCCGGGCCACGGGACGGCGGGGGAGGGGAACGCAAGACGGATGATGCGCACAGTCACGACAATCGGCGGGATCCTGCTGCTGGCGGTGATGGCCTTGGGACTCGGTGCGGCCCTGACCCTGTTCCTGACCCTTCCCCATACGGTGACCATCGGCGAAGCCTGGTTCGTCTGGCACCAAGGCAGCCTCAACCTCGCCCAGGCGCTGGTCCAGCGCTATGTCAGCCCGGGGCTGTGGGATCACGTGATCCTGCCGGCCCTGCTCTGGCCGGCGCTTCCGGCCGCCATCGCGCTGGCTGTGGTCGCAGGCGCCCTCAGCGCGGTCCTGCTGATCCGCCGGCGGCCGTAGAGGGGATCGGCGCCGGGTTTCGCGCCGCCGAGGCATCGCGGATCCGGCGTGGCACGGGCAGGTTCGGGTATCCAAAGAAACGGGCCGACGTCCCCCTGAGCTTTCGGGACCCACAAGGTCCCATGCCGGTTTGCGCCGAGGGGACCTGATCTCAGACCGTCCTCGCGGTCGGGCGTCCCGCGAGGCTTGCCTCGCCGGAACCTCCGGCGTGTAGCCAGGCTTGCCACGTCGCGATCAGGCTCGCTCATCGCGACAGGGTGTCAAACGGTATGGCGGACGACATCCGACACGGCCGACCGGATCACCGCCAGGTCGGCCGGCCGGGACAGGCGGTGGCCGCCGTCCTTGATCAGGGTCAGCCGCACATCGTCACCCGTCAGTCGATCGGCCAGTTCCAACGAGAGCTGCCAGGGGACATCGCGGTCGGCCAGGCCGTGGATCAGCCGCGCCGGCCGGTCGAGGGGGATCGGGGCGTCGAGGACCGCCAGCGACGCGCCGTCGGCCAGCAGCCGCTCGGGCACCCGATAGCCGTCCGGTGCGAAACTCGAGGGCAGCGTCAGAGAGCCGGTCCGCGCGGCGTCGGCCCGCATCGCCGCCGTCAGCCGCGGCCGGATCAGCCGCTCGGTGAAGTCCGGCGCGGCGGCGATCGTGACCAGCCCCGCGATCCGGTCCGGACGCTCCCCGACCATCCTGGCCGCGAGCCACGCCCCCATCGACGAGCCGATGAGAACGACCGGCCGCCCCTCGACCACCCGGTCGAGGACGACCAGCGCGTCGGCCAACCAGTCGGACAGCACCAGACGGGCCGGATCACCCTCCGACCGACCGTGTCCGCGATAGTCGAACCGGGTGAAGCCGAGCCCCCGGCGCGCCGCCCAGGCGTGCAATGCGGTCGCCTTGTCGCCGGTCATCGCCGACCGGAAGCCCGACAGGAACATCAGCTCGGCACGGCCCTCCACCGCGGGCCGGGAGCGCAGAAAGGCAAGACGACTGCCATCGGCTTGTGGCACATGCTCGGCCGGCCCGGCCACGCCGTCGTCGGCTCCGTCGTCCGCCCGCTCCCGCATTGCCGATCGCTCCCCCCATGCCGTCCACGACGTCCCTGCCATACACCGTCCTCCAGGTCATCCCGGAGCTGGAGGCCGGCGGCGCCGAACGGGCCGTAATCGACGTCGCCCGCGCCGTGCGTGCGGCCGGCGGGACCGCATTGGCGGCGTCCCATGGGGGGCCGATGGTGGGCGAGGTGGTCCGGGCGGGGGCGGAGCACATCGCGATGCCGCTGGCCAGCAAGCTCCCCTGGGTGGTCTGGGCGAATGCGCGCCGCCTGGAAGGGCTGATCCGGAGCCGCGGCGTGGATCTCGTCCATGCCCGCAGCCGAGCGCCGGCCTGGAGCGCGTGGCTGGCCTGCCGCCGCACGGGCGTGCCGTTCGTCACCACCTTCCATGCGCCCTATCGGATCGGCAACCCGCTCAAGCGCCGCTACAACGCCGTCATGGCCGAGGGGCGGCGGGTGATCGCGATCTCCGCCTATGTCGCCGAGCATGTCGTGCGGGAGTATCAGGTCCCGCGGGAGCGGATCGTCGCCATCCCGCGCGGCATCGATCTCGCCCGCTTCGATGACGCCGCGGTGTCGGCCGATCGGATGATCGCCCTGGCCCGCCGCTGGGGCGTGCCCGAAGACCGCCGCATCCTCCTCCTGCCCGGCCGGCTGACCCGCTGGAAGGGCCAGACGGTGTTCCTGAAGGCCTTGGCACGGCTGGAGCGGGACGACGCGTTCGGGCTGATCGTCGGTTCCGACCAGGGGCGGCACGCCTACCGGGCGGAATTGGAGGCGTTGGCGGACAGCCTGGGGCTGGCGGGCCGGGTGACGATCGCCGACCATTGCGACGACATGCCGGCGGCCTACAAGCTGGCGGCTTTGGTGGTGCATGCCTCCACCGAACCGGAAGGCTTCGGCCGGACCGTCATCGAGGCGCAGGCGATGGGCCGGCCGGTGATCGCCGCGGCGCTCGGGGGTCCGCCGGAGACCGTCCGAGACGGCCGGACCGGCTGGCTGGTGCCGCCCGACGATCCGGTGGCGCTGGCCGGGACCCTCGGTCAGGCGCTGGACCTGCCGCCGGCCGGCTATGCGGCGATGGCGGCGGCGGCGCGGGAGCATGTCTCGGCGCGGTTCGGTGTCGAGCGGATGGTCGCGGCGACGATCGAGGTCTACCGATCGGTGATCGCCGAGCGCCGGCAGGCCCCGGCCCGGGACGCCGCCTCGGCGGACGGCGGGGCTCCGCATGTCGGTCAAGCCTGATCACGCCGCGTGCCACCTTGACTCGCCCTTGCGGGGACCCGACTCCTGGCATCCCGCGTGGAACCGCCGTCATACGGCCCTTGGTGCGTGCCGCGCGGCCGATCGACCCCCCTTCCGAACCGACCAATGAGGACATCGCAGACCATGGCCGAGCAAGCCTACGGGATCGCGCTGACGCTGCCGGACGGCAGCCGCCGTCACTTCGACGGGCCGATCACCGGGACGACCTTGGCCGCCAGCATCGCCCGGTCGCTGGCCAAGGCGGCCGTGGCCGTCACGGTTGACGGACGGACCCAGGACCTGGCCCTGCCGATCGACCGCGACGCCGCCGTCGCCGTGGTGACCCGCGACGCCGATGACGCGCTGGCGTTGATCCGGCACGACTGCGCCCATGTGATGGCCGAAGCGGTGCAGGATCTCTACCCGGGCACGCAAGTCACGATCGGCCCGGCCATCGAGAACGGGTTCTACTACGATTTCGCCCGGGACGAGCCGTTCACGCCGGACGATCTGGACCGGATCGAAGCCCGGATGCGGGACATCGTGTCCGCCGGCGCCCCGTTCACCCGCGAGGTCTGGGACCGGACCGAGGCGATCGAGTTCTTCAAGGACAGGGGCGAGAAGTACAAGGCGCAGATCATCGAGGATCTGCCCGAGGCCGAGACGATCACCGTCTATCGCCAAGGCGACTGGCTCGACCTCTGCCGGGGGCCGCACATGCCGACCACCAAACATGTCGGCCAGGCCTTCAAGCTCACCAAGGTCGCCGGGGCCTACTGGCGCGGCGACCACCGCAACGCCATGCTGCAGCGGATCTACGGGACGGCTTGGCGGAACGACAAGGAACTGAAGGCCCATCTGCAGATGCTGGAGGAGGCGGAGAAGCGCGACCACCGCCGCCTGGGCCGGGAAATGGACCTGTTCCACCTGCAGGAAGAGGCGGTCGGCTCCACCTTCTGGCATCCCAAGGGCTGGACCCTCTACCGGACGGTCGAGAGCTACGTCCGGCGCCGCCAGGAGCGCGACGGCTATGTCGAGGTCAAGACCCCGCAACTGATCGACGCCTCGCTCTGGGAACGGTCGGGCCACTGGGACAAGTTCAAGGACAACATGTTCGTCATCGCCGACGAAGACCACCGGGTGATGGCCCTCAAGCCGATGAACTGCCCCGGTCATGTGCAGATCTTCCGGCAGGGCCTGAAGAGCTACCGGGATCTGCCGTACCGGATGGCGGAGTTCGGCTCCTGCCACCGCAACGAGCCCTCCGGGGCGCTGCACGGCTTGATGCGGGTCCGGAACTTCACCCAGGACGATGCCCACATCTTCTGCCGCGAAGACCAGATCACCGAAGAGAGCGTGAAGTTCTGCGACCTCTTGCTGTCGATGTATCGGGACTTCGGGTTCGACGACGTGCGGGTGAAGTTCTCCGACCGGCCGGAATTGCGGGCCGGCGACGACGCGACTTGGGACCGGGCCGAAGCGGCCCTGATGGAGTCGGTCAAGGCCGCCGGTCTCGAGGTCACGCTGAACCCGGGCGAAGGCGCATTCTACGGTCCCAAGCTGGAATTCGTGCTGCGCGACGCGATCGGCCGGGACTGGCAGTGCGGAACCCTGCAGGTCGACTTCGTCCTTCCGGACCGGCTGGACGCGTCCTATATCGGCGAGGACAGCCAGCGGCATCGGCCGGTGATGCTGCACCGGGCCGTGGTCGGGTCGTTCGAGCGGTTCTTGGGCATCCTGATCGAAAACTATGCCGGCCGCTTCCCGCTGTGGCTGGCGCCGACGCAAGCCGTGGTGGCGACGATCACCAACGAGGCGGACGACTACGCCGAAACGGTGGCGCGGACCTGCCGGCAGGCGGGGCTTCGCGTCGACTGCGATCTGCGGAATGAAAAAATCAACTACAAGGTCCGGGAGCATTCGTTGCAGAAGGTGCCGGCCTTGTTGGTCGTCGGCAAACGGGAAGCCGAAGACCGCACCGTCGCGCTCCGGCGTCTTGGCGGCAAGACGCAGGAACTGCTTGCCCTCGATGCGGCGATCAGTGCACTTTCCCAAGAGGCGACACCGCCGGATCTTCGGATCTGAGGCCGCCTCACGGCCGAAGGTCGGGCGGTGGCCGGGGCGCTCGGCCCCGGCTGAGGATGCCGCCACGCCCTTGCCGCCGGACGACGGAGCTTGGGGCGGCGCAGTGGCCGGTCGTCCCGGACCCTGTTGAACGATCGAGTGGATCCCGCCGGCCAGCCTTGAACGGATCAAGGGCCGGTTCAAACCAAGGAGGCGATTCATAGCCAGAGGACCGCAAAACGCGCCCCCCGTCAAAGACGGACCGCGTGCCAATCGTGAAATCCGGGACGTGCCGCGGGTGCGCCTGGTGGGTGCCGACGGTGAGATGGTCGGTGTCGTTCCCTTCCGCGAGGCGCTGGAAGTCGCGTATGACGCGGGTCTCGACCTGGTCGAGGTGTCGCCCAACGCGGATCCGCCGGTCTGCAAGATCCTCGACCTTGGCAAGTTCAAGTACGAGGAGCAGAAGAAGCGGAACGAAGCGCGCAAGCGTCAGAAGGTCATCGATGTCAAGGAGATTAAGCTCCGCCCCAATATCGACGACCATGACTATCAGGTCAAAATGCGCAATGCGCGGCGCTTCATCGACGATGGAGACAAGGTCAAGGTGACCATGCGCTTCCGCGGGCGGGAGATGGCCCACCAGGATCTCGGCATGAACGTGCTGGTACGGGTCAGGGACGAACTGGAAGAGATCAGCAAGGTCGAATCCATGCCCCGGATGGAAGGTCGGCAGATGGTGATGGTGCTGGCCCCCCGTTGAGCGGGACCCGCCGGACGAATGCGGGTTCGGCCTCGCCTGAGTGTGCCGGTCCGGTTCGGCCGGGCGCGGACCAGCCATGGGTGACCGTTATGTTGCACCCGAGGCGGTGACGGCCTATACAGCCCGGCCTTCGGGAACATTGGCGGCGCGGCCTTCAGGCATTGCCCAGTCGCCTTGTCCCGACCGATGCCGCCCTGACGGGCGGCATTGTTCTTGACGGGTCCCGTCCGCAGCGCGCGGACGCCCCCCACAGCAAGCCAGAGAAGACGAAAATGCCGAAGATGAAGACCAAGTCGTCCGCCAAGAAGCGGTTTCGGCTCACCGCCAGCGGCAAGGTCCGCTTCAACTCCGCCTATCGCCGGCACCGGCTGATCTCCAAGGAGAAATCGGCCAAGGAACGCAACCAGGGCACCAAGATCATGGCCAAGGGCGACGCCGAAGTCGTCCGGAAGCATTTCCTGCCCAACGGCTGATCCCCCCGACAAGCGTGAGGAGTTGAACCATGGCACGTGTCAAACGCGGCGTGACCAGCCACGCCCGCCACAAGAAGGTGCTGGAGCAGGCCAAGGGCTTCCGCGGCCGGCGCAAGAACACCATCCGGGTCGCCAAGCAGGCGGTCGAGAAGAGCCTGCAATACGCCTATCGCGACCGGCGTAACCGCAAGCGCGACTTCCGCGGGCTGTGGATCCAGCGGATCAACGCCGGTGTCCGGGCCGTCAACGCGGACATGACCTATTCCCGTTTCATCAACGGCGCCAAGTTGGCCGGCATCGAGATCGACCGCAAGGTTCTCGCCGATCTCGCCGTCAACGAGCCGGTGGCCTTCAAGGCGATCGTCGACAAGGCCGCTGCGGCCCTCACCTAAACCCCTCCATCCCGTCGCCAAGGCAGCCTTCCGCATCGATGATGGGAGGTCCGCCCGGCCTTCGTGTTTGCCCCAGGGTGCAGTCGCGGGTGGCCGGGTCGGCTCCGATCGCGGCGCAGCGCAGGGTTTTCGGGCCAGGCTTGGATCGTCCGGCATCTCATGGCACACACGCACCGCCGATCGGATGGTGGGGACGGGGTGTGGAACTGGGGATGAAGATGACGGGTTCACCCGCTCCAGCCGACAGGAGCCAGTGCTGGTGACGGCCGGTTCCGTGCTCGTCGTCGGCGGTGCCGGGTTCATCGGCAGTCATACGGCCAAGGCCTTGTGCCGGGGTGGTTTCCTCCCCGTCGTCTTCGACAATCTGTCGCACGGGCATGACTGGGCGGTTCGTTGGGGACCCCTCGTCGTGGCGGACATCCTCGATGCCGCCGCGCTTGATCAAGCCTTCCGACAGCACAGGCCTCGTGCGGTATTGAACCTCGCGGCGCATTCCCAGATGGGCTTCAGCGAAGTCCATCCGCTGGAGTCCTATCGCACCAACGTTGCCGGAACGATCCAACTGCTCGATGCGATGCGGCGGCACGGGTGCGATCGTCTGGTCTTTTCGAGCACCTGTGCCGTGTACGGCATTCCGGCTTCCGTACCGGTTCGGGAGGATGCCCCGACGGTGCCCGTTACGGTCTACGGTCGCAGCAAGCTGTGGTGCGAACAGATCCTCCAGGATGCGGAACGGACGCACGGGATCCGTTGGATCAGTCTGCGATACTTCAACGCCGCCGGCGCCGATCCGGACGGAGATGTCGGCGAGACCCATGACCCGGAGACCCATCTGGTCCCCGTCGCCCTCGAAGCTGCGGCCGGGCTTCGGCCCAGCGTTCAGGTCTTCGGCACCGACTACGATACGGCGGACGGCACTTGCGTCCGGGACTTCGTGCACGTGACCGATCTGGCCGAAGCGCATACGCTCGCGCTGCGGTGGCTTCTCGACGGTGGACCGAGCGGGCCCTTCAATCTGGGTAGTGGTACCGGCTGCTCCGTTCTCGACGTCTTGCGAGCGGTCGAAAGGGTGACCGGCGCGACGGTGCCGGTGGACGTGGCCGGTCGCCGGCCAGGCGATGCGCCGGTGCTGCTCGCCGACACCACCCGCGCCGAGCGTGAACTGGGGTGGCGACCCGCGCGCAGCGCCATCGACACGCAGATCGCCGACGGCTGGCGATGGCTGCAGGCGTGCAGGTCCCACGCTGCCCCGCCCACGCCCCAAGCGAGCCGTGCCGGGGCGACCGACCGAGGCAAGGCTGGCCGAGGCAAGGCTAGCCGAGGCAAAGCCGGCCGTCCCGGGCCGGGGCATGCCGCCGACGCCGTCGCCATACCGCTTCCGGGCCCGCCGGTCCGGGAACAGGACAGGTGACGGGCAGCGCCGAGGTCCACGCTCGGCAACCGGCCCAAGCCATGATCCCGGTTTGCGCTGAGGTGACCTCATCTCAAGCCATCCTCGCGTTCAAGCCCTATGCGAATCTTGCCTCGCACACGCTCGAGCGGGCCGCGCGGACCGTCATGGCCGCGCCCAGCCGCCGCGCGCTATCGCACGTCGATCCACGGCCCCGGGGCCACCGTCAGCCGGTTTCCGCCGTCGGGATATCCCAGTTGCATCTGCACATCACCCGGCCGCGACGGTGTGCGGGCCCTATCGACCGGCGATCGGCCGGCCTCCCCGATCCGGCCTCCGGGGCTCCGCCAGAGCAGTTCGACCGGCTGGCCGAACGCTCCGTGAGTCGCAAAGGCAAGGTCGACCGACTGGCCCGTCCGCCAACGCACCGGGAGCGCGTCGGCCAACAGGGTGAACGGGGCGGCGAGCAGTTGGGTGACGACGATCCGATGCGGACGCCAGGCCACGCCGATGCCGAGGATCGCGTGCTGCGGCCGGAGCAGGTTGTCGCGATGGCTGGGACTGTCGAGCCAGTCCTGTATGGCCACCGGCGCGACATCGGCCGGCCGGGCATGCTCGGGCGACTGCACCTGCCAGAGGTTCTCCCCCGACGTGCCGACGAAACGGCGATAGGCCCCCGCGATCCGATCCGCCGGCGACAGGCCTTCGGGCGTCCTGTGGTCGAAATAGCCCCGCTCGAGCATGTCGGCACTGTGAGCGCGGGCGATCTGACGCAATCTGGCGTCGGTCGGCAGCACCGACAGCCCTCGGCGCCGCCGGGCCGCGTTCGTCTCCCGCATCAGGGCACGCTCGATCCCGACCAGATACGGATCCCGGTCGATGGACGACCGGTCCCGATCGGCGCGCCACCGGTAGTCGATCGGGCGGGTCGCGACATGTCCTTGGGAGACGGCAGGTCCCCGCGGCATGAGCAGCGAGCCCCCGATCGCACCGAGCGCCACCGCACCGATCACGGTTCGGCGGCGCAGCCGACGGTTGCGATCATCCGGACGGTCCACGGTCGCTGCCCCTCCTGTTCGTGATGCCTGGTCTCGGCCCCGCGGCGGATCCGGCACGGGCGGAGCCCCGGCGCCGATGGCGGCACCGCATCCCGGCGGACCAGCGGTCCGGCGCGGCCGCCCGAGCCAAGTCCCGATCGGGATGTGGCTGAGGTGCGACCGACATGGGCGCATCGGATGGGGTCGGCAACCGCAGCGGCGGCCAGCGGCACCGCCGGCGTATCGGATAGCCGGCCCCGGGCACGCGGCCCGCGCCAGCCGAAGCACCCAAGGCCTGTTCGCGCCATCGTCGGTTGACCGGATCGGCATAACCGGCTTAACGACGGGCAGCCGGGTCCGCACACCCGGTAGTCTCCGAAAACGCTCTAGCGGCCGCCTCCGCCCGGGAGCGGCGAGTTCCTGACGGATGAAGACCAAACAGCGCCCTCTGTCCCATGGGGTCGACCTTCAGCGCAGACGGGCGCCGATCTACGATGCCGACGACATCGAAGCGCTGCGGCGGGTGTGCCAGGAGTCGTCCACCATCCTGGATGAGATCACACGCCATATCGTGCCCGGCGTGACGACCCAGGAACTGGACGACCGGATCGAGGCGATGATGCGGGACTTCGGCGGCGTCGCCGCGACGCTGGGGTACAAAGGCTATCCCGCCTCATCCTGCATTTCCGTCAATCACGTCGTCAATCACGGCATCCCGAGCCCCGGCAAGCGGCTGCAGGACGGCGACATCGTCAATATCGACGTCACCCTGCTCAAGGACGGATGGTATGGCGACAACAGCCGGATGTATCTGGTCGGCGACAAGTGCTCGCTGCGGGCGCGCAAGCTGGTCGACACCACCTATGACGCGATGATGGCCGGCATCGCCCAGGTGCGTCCGGGTGCGGAGCTGATGGAGATCGGTCTTGCGATCCAGACGGTGGCGCACGCCGTCGGCTTTTCGGTGGTCGAGGAGTATTGCGGCCACGGTGTCGGGCGGGCGTTCCACGATGCGCCCATGATCATGCACTACGCCGTGCCGACCGACCGGATGAAGATGCAACCCGGCATGGTCTTCACCGTCGAACCGATGATCAACGCCGGCAAGAAAGGCGTCAAACAGCTCAGCGATGGTTGGACGGTGGTGACACGGGACCGGTCGCTGTCCGCCCAGTTCGAGCACACCGTCGTCGTCACCGAGAACGGCCACGACATCCTGACCCGGTCGCCGAAGGGCTTCACCAAGCCGCCCTACCCGGTGTGAACGGACGCGCCGGGCGCAGCCGCGATCAGCCGTTGTCCGCCGCCTCGCGGATGGTGAACAGCCGGTCGATGCCTCCGCTTTCAAGCGCTCCCATCGTGGCGCGGTAACCGATCTCGACCAGGCCTGGGAACGCCTTCCAGTCCTGGATCTCGGTGCTGCCGACCGGCGGCGTGACCACGAGATCGGCCGCTGCACGGGCCGCGCGCGCCGCTGCCAGGCTGCCCAGCGTTCCAGCCCGCATCAGGATGCTGATGATGCCGTGATCGGCCAGATCCAGGGTCGGCGGGTGTTCGTGTGCGGTGGTGTTGACGTCGATTGCGATGACCGCCCCGCCCGCCGGCCGCTGGCGCATGGCCGCCACGGGCAGCGTATCGATCACCGCCCCGTCGCACAGTATCTGTCCGTCGATGTCGATCGGCGGCAAGAGGCCCGGGATCGCGCTGCTGGCCAGCAGGGCAGGCACCAGCGGTCCGCGGTCCAGAATGGCCGGCACGCCATGGGCCAGATCCGCCGCCACCGCGAAGAAGGGCCGTCGGGTCTGCTCGATGGCCACCTTGCCGAACGCGGCGTTGAGCAGCGCCCGCGCCTTGCGACCCCGGAACAGCGAGCGCACGGGCAAGGTGAAGTCGGTCAGCGGGTTGGTGTCGACGAAGCCGCGATGGAAGAGCTCCGTCACCCGCTCGGACGACCAGCCCATGGCGATCGCCGCACCGATCAGCGCCCCGATGCTGGTGCCGCCGACCCGGTCGATCGGCACGCCGGCCTCCATCAACGCCCGGAACGCCCCGATATGGGCGAAACCCCTGGCGCCGCCGCCCGAAAGGACGAGGCCCACCGACCGGCCGGTCATTCGGCGGACCAGGCTGGGCACATCATCGGGATCGTCGGGGTCGACCTGATGGGTGGTCACCGCCCCGAGACGGTCTGCCCAATCGGACAGCGGCCAGGACCGGGCGACGGGATCCGGCGCCCAGGCGATCAGATCGAGCGGCACCAGCGCCGGCGCCCGCCGCGCGGTACCGTCCGCGGCCGGTGGCGCGGAAGGAACCGAGCCCGGATGGCTGGCGAT
>JANQKE010000054.1 GCA_028281265.1 Alphaproteobacteria bacterium
CTCCGGCCCGGCGGGTGCGGAGCCGACGACACGATCGGCCGGTGTCTCGGAGGCGCTGCCGTGCCGATGCACGGCTCGGCCATGGGTACTACCATGGCGCGTCCGGGCGTCCTGCGAGGCGAGCCATGGTAGTACCCATCGCCGAGCCGTGCATCGGCACGGCACCGCCTCCGAGACACCGGCCGATCGTGTCGTCGGCTCCGCACCGGCCGGGCCGGTGCGGATGGTGGCATAGCCTGTCAGGACACCGCGCCCGATCCGCAGGTAACAAACGGCAATAAAGCGTGACTTGTCCGGATTCCGTGGGGTTGATAGTGCACCCCCTCATCCCGGCGCCGCACGACCATAGGCAAGCGACCGCCGCAACCGACGACACCGCCGGGATCACAGGGTCCGCGATAGAGACCCGTCCGGCGTCCGTTGTTGTGGTTCTGAGGCTCCATGTCCGCTCTCCCCCCGTTTCCCCAATCCGTCGGCCAGCGTACGCTGAAGTCGGCCATCCACTGCGCCGGAATCGGTCTGCATACGGGCCGAGCGGTGCGGATGACGTTGCGTCCGGGCGATACCGACACCGGCATCGTCTTCATGCGGACCGACGTTCCGGAAGCCAGCGGGCTGGTGCGGGCGCGGCACAGCGCTGTCGTGGATACCCGGCTATGCACGGTGATCGGCAACGAGGCGGGCACCACCATCGGGACCATCGAGCATCTGATGGCTGCCTTCCGGGCTGCCGACGTCGACAACGCGATCGTCGAGCTGGACGGCCCGGAAGTGCCGATCATGGATGGATCATCGGCCCCGTTCGTCTTTCTGGTCGATTGTGCCGGCACGGCGGACCAGGGGGTGCCGCGGCGGCACTTGCGCATCCTGCATCCGGTCCAGGTCGACGATGGCGATAAATCGGCCCGGTTGATCCCGGCCGACGGTGCCTATTTCGGCTTCGAGATCGACTTTCCCAGCCGCGCGATCGGCCGGCAGACATTCGCCTGCACCCTGACCGCGGGAACCTTCAAGCAGTCGATCGCCCGGGCCCGCACCTTCGGCTTCCTCAACGAGGTCGAGACCTTGCGCAAGCACGGCCTCGCCCTGGGCGGCTCGCTGGACAACGCCATCGTGGTCGATGGCAACAGGGTCGTGAACCCCGACGGCTTGCGCTTCGCCGACGAGTTCGTGCGTCACAAGACGCTGGACGCGATCGGCGATCTCTATCTGTCCGGCGCGCCGATCGTCGGTCGGTATGTCGGCGTAAAAGCCGGGCACGATCTCAACAGCCGTCTGCTGGCTGCCTTGTTCTCGACCCCGTCGGCATGGACCTGGGAAACCGCCGACACCGCCGTTACGGCACCGTTGGCGATGCTGGCCTGAGCGACCGACGCTAGATCATCCTGCGTTCAGATGGACTCATCTGAACGCAGATAAGATGATCTATTTCAAAGAGTTAGAGCATCTTATCTGCGTCCGTTCGGACGCAGGATGCTCTAGATCAACCTTGCGTTCAGATATCCTCATCTGAACGCAGATAAGCTGATCGACCTTAAGGAGTTGGAGCATCCAGCGAAGCGGGGCATCCGGGCGGCCGGTACCCGTCATCCCTCATGACGGCGTCGACCATGACGATTTCGTGGCGGCTTCTGCACGAAGGCCTTTATGGGCTATATTAAGAGGGTGCGAACCCGCTTCCTCGTGCAAGGCTCCGGCGACCGTCGATGGTGTTCTCCCGCTCGTTCCTTCGTGCCCGATCCCCCGACGGGACGCCGTATGCCGGCTCCCGGATACTGGCGGGTACGGCGCTGCTGCTCTTTGTGACTGCCTGCGCCGGTCCCACGGACGGGATCGACTATGTCGAACGTCCGCCGGAGACGATCTACACTCTGGCGCTCGATGCCCTCGAAGCTGGCGACCAGACCGAAGCCGCGGCCCTGTTCGACGAGGTCGAACGCCAGCACCCGTACTCGCAATGGGCGACCCGGGCTCAAGTGATGGCGGCGTTCGCGCATTATCAGGCCGAGGAGTACGATCAGGCGATCGTTACGCTGGAGCGGTTCATCAGGCTGAACCCGGGCAACGACCAGATTGCATACGCATACTATCTTCTGGCGCTGAGCTACTACGATCGCATCAGCGATGTGGAGCGCGATCAGCGGATGACCGAACTGGCCCGCAACAGCCTCGAAGAGGTGGTCCGCCGGTTCCCCGAGACCGACTACGCCCGGGATGCGCGGCTGAAGCTCGACCTGACGCTGGACCAATTGGCCGGCAAGGATATGGAGATCGGCCGCTGGTATCTGCGCCAGGGTCACTATCAGGCCGCGATCGGCCGCTTCCAGCGTGTGGTTGACGAATACGAGACTACGACCCACGTTCCCGAGGCATTACATCGTCTGGTGGAAAGCTATCTCTCCTTGGGATTAAGAAGCGAAGCCGAACGGGTTGCCGCAGTCCTCGGGTACAACTACCCGGGCAGCGACTGGTACCAGGACAGCTATGCCGTGCTGGTCGACCCCCAATGGCGGGTCGATCAACCTCGCGGCATCATTGGGCAAGCAATCGACCAGATCCTCTGATGCCTTTGGGATGTACTTACCGGATGAGTTCAACGGTCACACGCACCGCATGATCCCTTGACAACTTCTGGGTTTTTCCGCTCTGCGTGTCTAGATCATCCGTCCGGACACTTATCGGTCGGATATGGGCCACGTACTAAGGCGTGTGTTTCCCAGAGTTGCGGCATCGCGGTGGGATCTTAGCATATGACATCCGGTGAGGACGGCGCAGGCAGACATCAAAGCGCTGTCAGCCGCCTGGCGCCGGCTGACATGCCAATGCCTTGCTGGGTGCTGATACCGTCGACCGGCAGACTGGTCTGGGCGAATGCCGCCGGCCGGGCCGTCTGGCAACGGGGCGATGGACGCGGGGGGCCACAGGACGAGGTCGGCGTTCGCGACAGCCAACGGACCGATCTTGTGGCGATCGCCGATCGGCTGCGCAGCGGTAAGATGGAGTTGACCGATTGGACGATCGTCAAGGACGGGATCGCGGTCACCTATTCGTGCTGCACCTGGTCAGTCGGCTGGTACGAACAACCGGCCGTGGCCTTCATCGCGCTACCCGACCCGATCACGCCGGCGACCGCCGCACAGTTGCAGCGGGACCGCATTCTGGCGGCCGTGGCGACCAGCGCGGATCGCCTGCTGGCGCAGCCCGGAGGGCTGGTTCAGGCCGGTGATCTGGTCGCCGCCTTGGGCCAGGCCGCCGATGTGGACCGCAGCTACCTGTTCCATTTCATCCAGCGGCCGGACGGCGCGGACGACAGCACGCTCGGCATGCCCCGAATCGGGGAGTGGATCGCACGCCAGGCGTTCGAATGGTGCGCCCCCGGCATCCCGCCGGTAATCGACAACCCCGAGCTGCAGGCCATGGACATGGTGGCGGGCGGTTTCGTGCGCTGGGTCAGCCGGTTCCGCGTCGGCCTGCCGATCGTCAGCAGCGGAGAACAGGATATGCCGGCCTCGGAATGGGAATTCCTGTCCGAACAGGGGATCACGGCCATCTGCGTCCAGCCGATCCGCATCGACAACCGCCTGATCGGCTTCCTGGGCTTCGACGTCGTCGCGGCCAATCGAAGCCGCCCCTTCTACGGCTGGACCGCCCATACCGTGGACGCGCTGTCGACCGGGGCCCATCTGCTGGGCGCCGCCTTCCGGATGGCTGAGCTGGACGGCCTGACCCCACTGTCGAAAGCACGATGACATGACGGTGGCTCACCCTCATGTCCGAACCTTGCTCTCAAAGGTTGGGTGTCAGAGCGGGATGCAGACGCCACCCGGGGATCGTAAGAGCGATCGCGGCCAAACGCCATCGCACCCCAAGCGCGTTGCGCCGCCGCCGTAACCTCCGACGGGAGCAGCGCAGCCCGCGCCGAACCAGGGCCGGTCACCAAGACGGCCCATGACGAAACCGTGGGCCCGACCGGTCCGGGGATCACGGCGGCGATCCCCGGACCGACGGAACCAAGACCGATCAGCCCTTCAACGCGTCCGGAACATCGAACCCGTTGTCTTCGTACCATTTCCACGCGCCGGGGTGGAACGGGATGAAGGTGTTGCGGTCCCAGAACTCCGGCAAAGTGGAACGGGCGGCGCGGTGGATCTGCACCATCCGCTCGTTGTTGCCGAGCACGATCTCCATGACATGGTAGACCAGGGTCTCCGGCACATCGGCATTGGCGATGGCGAAGTTCCACATGGACACCGCCATCTGGTCTTCGCTCAGGCTCTGGTAGGTCTCCGCCGGGATCACGAACTCGGCGACCGGGAAGGCATCCAGGATGGTGGCGCGCTCGTCATCGCTGAACGGGATGATGTGGATCTCGGTCTGCGCTTCCAATTGGCTGACGGCCGGGATCGGAATGCCGGCGGCAAACGCGATCACGTCGATCAGGCCGTCCTGCATCTGGCCGACCAGATCCGACCAGCCGCCGTTGCGCTTGTCGAACTCGACGCCCAACGTCTCCAGCATCGCCGGGAAATAGGTGTCGGAGGTCGAGCCCGCCGGCCCGAAGCCGACCACCGAGCCGTCCGGAATCTCGCCGATCCCCCCGATGCCCGACGAGGCGAGCACGGTGATCGAGAACGGCGTCTGATACATCGGGAACATCGCCCGGACGTTCTCGTGCATCAGACCCGGGGCCAGCGGGCTGTTGCCGTCCATGGCTTCCCGCGCCGGGCCCATGGTGGTCATGCCGAACTCGACGTCGCCAGTGTGCACCAGCGCCATGTTCTGCACCGGACCGCCGGTCACCTGACCGCCACCGGACAGGCCGAGCTCCTCGGCCACCAGGTTCCCCCAGCCGGAGCCATAGGTGAAATAGGTGCCGCCCTGACTGGCGGTGCCGACGGTGAAGCTGTCCGGCCAGCCGGTGCGGTCGTCGACATCGACCGACTGGGCATGGGCCATGGTGCTGGCCAGCATCAGGCCGGCGGCGGCGGCGGAAATCCTTGTCATGGTCGACATGCGGTCGATCCCTCCTCCCTGGATGTTGGTCCCGCCGGCCAGGGCGGCCGGTTGGGATAACGATCCGGCCCGGAAACATGGGCCGATTGTCGTGGCGTCGCGGCGATGCAGACGATTGCCGACGGCCCCCGGAACCGGGCGGGCGGCCTGGCCCCTCCACCACGGCCCGCCCGATCGGTGGCCGGTAACATAGTGACCCCGGAACGGACGGCAACAGGAAATGCCGGTATCCTGTAAATGGTCCAGCCGCAAGACCCTGTCGCGTAGGCGTTGCCGACGCCCCCGCGCGACACATCCGATCGCAACCGTCATGTCGCATCGGAACGAGGGCTTGGCGCGGACGGACCACCATGCTTGGGTGGCGCATGTGTCTGCTGGAGCCTCCTGCGCCCGAACGGACGCAGATAAGGTCCTCCAGCTCTTTAAAGTAGATCAACAAAGTAGATCGACCCGCGTTCAGATGAGTCCATACTGAACGCGGGTCGATCCGGCACCCGATCCGCGTCGCGGCCTCCCCGGCCGCGCTCCCGTCCGTTGGCACGACCTGCCGCCCGATGCAGCTGTTCTCAGCCCTTGCGGTCTTGCGGGAAGGCCTCACCGGCCAGACCGGCTGGCGCCGCCATTGGCGCAAAGCCACCCCCAAGCCGCGCTACGATACCGTGATCGTCGGCGGCGGTGGCCACGGCCTGGCGACGGCGTACTATCTGGCCAAACGCCACGGGATCACCGATGTGGCGGTGCTGGAGCGCGGATGGATCGGCGGCGGCAACACCGGCCGCAACACCACCATCGTCCGCTCGAACTACCGGGTCGGGGCGAACCCACCCTTCTACGAACACGCCCTGAAGCTGTGGGAGGGGTTGAGCCGGGAGCTCAACTTCAACGTCATGTTCTCCCAGCGCGGGGTGCTCAACCTGGCCCATAGCCCGGGTCAGCTCGACGGCTATGCCGAACGCGGCAACGCCATGCGGCTGCACGGGATCGATGCGGAGCTGCTGGATCGGGACGGGGTGGCCGAACGGGCGCCGATGCTGGACTTCGGCCGCGACGCCCGGTTCCCGATCGAAGGCGGGCTGCTGCAGCCGCGCGCCGGTACCGCCCGGCACGATGCCGTCGCCTGGGGGTACGCCCGCGCCGCCGATGCCTTGGGCGTCGACATCGTCGAAGACTGCGCGGTGACGGGCCTGTCGATCGACCGCGGGCGGATCCGTGGCGTCGACACCACCCGGGGGCTGATCGCCGCCGACAAGGTCGGCGTCGCCGTCGCGGGGCATTCGAGCCAGGTCATGACGATGGCCGGCATTCGCCTGCCGATCGAAAGCCATGTGCTACAGGCGTTCGTCACCGAAGGACTGAAGCCGATGCTCGACACGGTCGTCACCTTCGGTGCCGGGCATTTCTACATCAGCCAGTCCGACAAGGGCGGGTTGGTGTTCGGCGGCGATCTCGACGGCTACAACAGCTACGCAAGCCGTGGGAACCTGCCGCTGGCCAGCGACGTCGCCGGCAACGCCATGGCGATGATGCCGTGCGTCGGCCGGCTGAAGGTCCTGCGCAGTTGGGGCGGGGTGATGGACATGACCATGGACGGCTCCCCCATCATCGCCAAGACGCCGGTGACGGGGCTCTACCTCAACGGCGGCTGGTGCTATGGCGGCTTCAAGGCGACGCCCGGCAGCGGCTGGACCTTCGCCCACACCATCGCCCAGGACGCCCCGCACTCGCTGAACGCGGCCTTCAACCTGGAGCGCTTTGCCACCGGCCACCTGATCGATGAGCGCGGAGCCGGGCCGGTCCCCGGGCACCAGTGACCGGACGGCCGGAGCCGAGGCGATGCTGCTGATCCCCTGCCCCTGGTGCGGCCCGCGCGCCCAGACCGAGTTCCACTACGGCGGCGATGCCAGCCTTCGTCGCCCGGCCCTGTCGACAGCCCGAACACCGGCCGATCCCGCCCTGGTCGACTATGTCTACCTGCGGGACAATCCCAAGGGTCTGCATCAGGAGCATTGGCAGCACGCGGCCGGCTGCGGGCAGTGGCTGGTGGTCGCCCGTGATACCCGCAGCCATGCGATCCTGGGCAGCGCGCCGCCGGGCGGCGATCCGCTGAGCCCCCCCGGCACCGACGACCCGGCCGCATGACCGACACCCCCTTGCGCCTGCCGACCGGCGGACTGATCGACCGCTCCGCCCCGGTGCGGATGACCGTCGACGGCCTGCCGGTCGAAGGCTTCGCCGGCGACACCCTGGCCTCGGCCCTGCTGGCCGCCGGCATCAAGCTGACCGGCCGCAGCTTCAAGTACCATCGGCCGCGCGGCACGCTGAGCGCGGGGCCGGAGGAACCCAACAGCCTGTTCACCATCGGCACCGGCGATCGGGCTACGCCCAACGTCCGGGCGACCCTCGTGGAGGCGGCCGACGGGCTGGTAGCCGAGAGCCAGAACGCCTGGCCGTCCTTGGCCCTTGACGTCCAAGGCCTGCTGACGGCCCCGGCCGGCCGGTTCCTGTCGGCCGGGTTCTACTACAAGACGTTCATGGGCGGGCCCGGCTGGCGGGTGTGGGAGCCACTGATCCGCCGGGCGGCCGGTCTCGGCCCACCCCCGCAAGCGCCGGATCCGGACGCCTACGACCATCGCTACGACCATTGCGACCTGCTGGTCGTCGGCGGGGGAGCGGCCGGGCTGGCGGCAGCCTTGTCGGCTGCCGAGACCGGGGCCCGGGTCATCCTGTGCGATGAGCGGGCGCAGCTCGGCGGCCGTCTTCTGGCCGAGGGCGATCTTGCGATCGACGGCCGGCCGGCGCACCGGTGGACGGCGGAGGCAGCGGCCCTGCTCGACCGCGCGGACACCGTTACGGTCCTGCCGCGCACGACCGCCTTCGGCTTCTATGACGACCGCCTGGTCGGTCTGCTGGAACGGGTCGCCGATCACGACCCGGCTCCGCCGCCCCATCGCCCCCGGTTGCGGCTGCGCCTGGTGCGGACCGGAGCGCTGGTGCTCGCCACCGGCGCGATCGAGCAGCCGGTCGTCTTCCCCGGCAACGACCGGCCCGGGGTGATGCTGGCGGGGGCGGTGCGCACCTATCTCCATCAATACGCCGTATTGGGTGGCCGGCGCGCGGTGATCGTCGCCGGCTGTGATGACGCTTACCGCACGGCCGTCAGCCTGGCCGATGCCGGGGCGGCGGTCGCCGCGGTGGTCGACCCGCGCGGCCGCCCCAACCCGGCCGTCGCCGGCCCGCTCGCCGACCGCGACATCCCGCTGTTCGCCGGCTGGCAGGTCCGCCGCACCATCGGCGGGCAAGCCGTCCGGGCGGTGGAGATCGGGCGCGGCGACGCTGCGGAGGCGGTCGACGACGGCCCCGGGCGCCGGCGGATCGCCTGCGACCTCGTCGCCCTGTCGGCGGGTTGGGCGCCGGCGATCCACCTGACGAGCCATCTGGGCGTCAAGCCGCGCTGGGATGCGGGCCTGGGGACCTTCGTTGCCGGCGATCAACCGCCGTGGCTTCAGCTCGCCGGTACGGCCGCCGGCCGGTGCAGACTGGCCGACGCGCTCGCCGGCGGGCGCGAGGCCGCCCGGCTGGCGCTGGAAGGCGCGGGCCGGGACATGGCCATCGGCTGGCTGCCGCCGCGGACGGCGGGACCGGCGGTCGACCCGCGCCAGCCCCTGGTTTCCCCCCTGCCGGTGCCGCTGCGCGGCAAGGCCTTCGTCGATTTTCAGAACGACGTGACCGTGGGCGACATCGGCCAGGCGGCCCGGGAAGGGTATGAGAGCGTCGAACATCTCAAGCGCTACACCACGCTCGGCATGGGCACCGACCAGGGCAAGACGGCCAATCCGATCGGCCTCACCCTGCTCGGCGCGCAGCTCGGCAAGGACCCCGCGGCGACCGGCATCACCACCTTCCGGCCACCCTATACGCCGGTGGAGGTCGGGGCCCTGGCCGGCCGCACCGCGGGCGCGCATTTCCGGCCCGAACGGTGGAGCCCGATCCACCCCTGGCACGCCGCCGCCGGGGCGGTGATGACCGATGCGGGGCTGTGGAAACGCCCCTGGTACTACCCGCACGACGGTGACGATCTGGCGGCGGCCAGCCATCGCGAGGTGCGCGCGGTCCGTACCGGGGTGGGCCTGTGCGACGTCACCACCTTGGGCAAGATCGACATCCAGGGCCCCGATGCGGCCGAGCTGCTGAACCGGCTCTACATCAACGGCTGGTCGGCCTTGCCGGTCGGTCGCGCCCGCTACGGCGTCATGCTGCGGGAGGACGGGCTGGTCTGGGATGACGGCACGACCACCCGGCTGGGTGACCAGCACTATCTGATGACCACGACGACGGCCCATGCGGTGCCGGTGATGAGCTGGCTTGACTACGCCTGCCAGGTGCTGTGGCCGGAGCTGCAGGTCCACGTCACCTCCGTCACCGAAAGCTGGGCGGCGATCGCGGTGGCCGGGCCGAAGAGCCGCCGCCTGCTGGCCCGGGTGGTGGACGGCCTGGACCTGTCGACCCGGGCCTTCCCGTTCATGGCGGCGGGCGTCTGCCGCGTCGCCGGCGTGCCGGCGCGGCTGTTCCGCATCTCCTTTTCCGGGGAGCTCGCCTATGAGGTCGCCGTGCCGTCCACCGAGGGTTTACGGGTGTGGGAGGCGCTGATGGCCGCCGGCGCCGCAGACGGGGCCGTGGCCTACGGCCTGGAGGCGCTGGCCATCATGCGCATCGAAAAGGGCCATGTGGCGGGACCGGAGCTGAACGGCCGGACCACGGCCGACGATCTCGGCCTGGGCCGCCTGATGTCGGGCAAGAAGGATTTCGTCGGCCGCTGGCTGGCCGGCCGCGCCGCCTTCACCGACCCCGGCCGGCCGAAGCTGGTCGGCCTCACGCCGGTGGACGGCCGGACCCCGATCCCGGCCGGCGCCCATCTGGTCGACGATCCTCGGGCGCCGCCGCCGATCCCGTCTCTGGGCCCGGTCACGTCGGTCTGCACCTCACCGACCCTGGGGCACCCGATCGCGCTCGGCTTTCTGGAGCGCGGGCGGGATCGGATGGGACATCGGCTGCACGCCCATGATCCGCTGCGGGGACGCACGGTCGCGGTCGAGATCGTCTCGCCGCATTTCTACGATCCGGCCGGGGAGCGTATGCGTGTCTGATCCGCTGATCGACCCCACGGCGATCCATCCCGCCACCGGCCTGCCGGTCGGCACCGTCACCCTGGGCCCCACCCCGGCGCAGGTGACCCTGGCCGATGGCGGACCGCAGCGGATCGTCCAGATCGCAGCCTGGCCCGATACGGCGGCGGCGGTATCCCGCCGGTTGCGCGAGGCCGTGGGCGTCGCCCCACCGGCGCTCGCCAACCGGTGGACCGGATTCGGGGATGGGGTGCGGCTGATCTGGAACGGGCCGTACCGCTGGTGGCTGGTCGGCACCGACCCGGCCCGGACGGACGCCGTCATGGCCGCCCTGCCGCCCGACCAGGCCGCCGTGACCGAACAGGGGGCAGGTCGATCGGTGTTGCGGGCGACGGGACCGAATGTCCGGGACCTGCTGGCGAAGCTCTGCCCTCTCGACCTCCATCCCGGCGTGTTCCCGGCCGATGGTGCTGCGGGCACGGTGGTGCACCACGTCTCCGTCCGGCTCGTCACCGCCGAGACCGGACAGGCGGTCGAGCTTTGGCTGCCCCGCAGCTCTGCCCCGTCGACACTCGCGGTGCTGCTCCGGGCCGGGGCGGAGTACGGGGTCACCTACGCACCCCTTTCGTCTTTCTGAACCGATCACCCTCCACAGACCTCCGTTGCCATGATCGCACCGCCTCCCCGCTTCATCCCGACCCTCGACGGCGAGGATCGGCCCGGCATCGTCGCCGCGATCACCGGCATGCCGGCCGAGATGGGCTCTGCCGTCGAGGAAAGCGCCTGGTACGGCGACCCGGTCGGCGGGTGGTTCCGCATGCGGATCGCCTTCGGCTCCCTCGACGGGCGGGACGTCGAAGCCCGGATGCAGGCCCGGGCGGTCAAGGTCCCTCTCGGACGGCGGGTGCCGCTCGACGGGCACCGGACGGTGGCGTTCCGATGACCGCCGACCTGATCGACGGCAAGGCGCTGGCGGCCGACTTGCGGGCCCGTGTGGCGGACGCCGCCGCGGCGTTCGAGACCGCCTGCGGACGCAAGCCCTGTTTGCGCGTGCTGCTGGTCGGGGATCACCCCGCCTCGCAGGCCTATGTGCGATCCAAGGAACGGGCGGCGCACCGCTCGGGCCTCGACAGCACGGTCGAGCGGCTCTCGGCGGAGACCGGCCAAGCTGCCCTGCTGGCCCGGATCGCCGCGCTCAATGCCGATGGGGGTGTCGACGGCATCCTGGTCCAGCTTCCGCTGCCCGCCCGGATCGACCCCGAAGCGGTCATCGCCGCCATCGATCCGGCCAAGGACGTCGACGGCTTCCACCCGGTCAATGCCGGCCGGCTGATGACGGGACTGGGCACGCCGCTGGTGCCGTGCACGCCCTATGGCTGTCTGCTGCTGATCCGCAAGGCGCTCGGAACGGCGTCTCTGGCCGGCAGGACGGCCTTTGTCCTCGGCCGCTCCAACATCGTCGGCAAGCCGCTCGCCCTGCTGCTGCTGGCGGCCGACGCCACAGTGACCATCGGCCACAGCCGTACGGCGGACCCGGCCTGCCTGGCACGGCGGGCCGACATCCTGGTAGCCGCCGCCGGCCGCCCCCACCTGGTCGGCGCGGATTGGGTGAAACCGGGGGCGGTGATCATCGATGTCGGCATCAACCGGATACCGACCGAAGACGGCAAGGGCAGGCTGGTCGGCGATGTCGACATCGCGTCGGTCCGACCGATCGCCGGGTCGGTCACCCCGGTGCCGGGCGGCGTCGGCCCGATGACCATTGCGGTGCTGTTGCGCAACACCGTGCTGGCCGCCGCGGCCCGGAACGGCGTGTCGATCGCCGACCCGGCCGAGGGGCTGTGACCGGCTGCCCTATTCCCCCATGAACAGGGCGTGGAAGCGGTAGACCCGCAGGGCACCGGCCTGCAGGGCGGCCACCCGGCGCATCCACAGTTCGGCCTCCCGGATCAGTACCTCCTGGGTCTCGGGATCGGCGCGCTTCTCCTTGGGGATCTTGTCCTTCATGTCGGCCCAGCTCTGCTGGATCAGCGTCCGGGTCTGATCGCTGACATCCTCGCAGATCCGGACATCGAACGACAGCTTCGCCAGAGTCTGCTTGTAGCGGGTCACGCTCCAGGGCACCGGGCGGACCGGTTCCTTGTCGACCCAGCCGGCCAGGCCCGGGTCGGGCCGTTCGTCGTTGGCGACGACGTAGTCGGTGAACAGGATCTGCCCGCGCGGCTTCATCGCGGTGCGGACGGCGTCGAGCAGCCCGTCCTTGTCCTTGACGGTGAAGAAATGCTCCTTGGCGACGATGGCGTCGAAGCGCTTGGTAAAGGCGGGCTGCTCGGGATCGTAATGGTGGATGGGCGCGCGCCGCTCCATCCCGGCCCTTTTGGACCGTTGCATCCCCTCGACCGTCAGCAACCTGTCGGACTCGAGCCCGCTGATCCACGCACCGGTGGCCTTGGCCATGTGGCGGGTGATCCCGCCGAGGCCGGCACCGAGTTCGAGCACGCTCATACTCTCGTTGAGCCCAAGCGGCTTGATCATCACGGGGATGTTCTCGTCTCCGCCCGGCAGGTGGAAACCCGCTCCCCAGACCATCTCGACGATTTCGATCCGGGTCGCCGACCACAGGTCGAACCGGCTGGCCAGGACCGAGTCCGGTGCGATCTCCTCGCCTTCGGGCTCGCTCTCGCCTGGCAAGTGATCCGGCAGGGCCTTGAGGTCGCGCCCCTCCCACCAGGCCCGCAATCGGGTCTTCCAGGGAACCGAAATCTTGTCGGGGGCTTGGCTGGGCACGGCCGGCAGCATGCTGTCACGATCGGAGAAGAGGCACCCGGCCTCGGCAACCATCTTAGGCCGAGACTTCTTGCGTCTTGGTTAACGCCGTTCACGGACCCTTGCGTTCGGCATCCACAATCGCCGGCTGTGACGGCCGTCACGGTGTCGTCCGACACCGGTTTGCAGAATGCAATTCAATCCGGGGCGGACTCGCGGTTTGCGACTCTATCCGGATGGGTATGGCCGTCCCGCTACCTCCCCTATCCGTTCGCACATGGCTATGAAGTCTTTCAAATTCAGCACGTTATGTGCCGGTCGGGCGCTGCCGCTCCGATGTGGTCCCCTGCTTGCTGTCCAGGGCGGTGCGAGGCGATGACGGATCCGTCCCCTCGCGGCCCGCAACCGCCAGCGCAAGGGGGACAACCCATGCTGCACGCCAACACCGTCATCCCGGCTCCCAGAGCCGACCGCCGCGGCAGTACCGCATTCGATCAACGGCCCGGAGCGATCGCGCAGCGCCGCGTCGCCGTCGTTTCCGGCCGGCCCGCCTCGACCGACCGGATCACCTGGGAGATCCGGCGCCACCTCAACCACACCGCCGTCACCGTCATGACGGGTCTGGAACGGCTGTGGGCGACCGCTGCCAGCGACCATCACGGCTTCGATCTGGTGTTGATCGACGCGACCCTGCCGGGCTTCGATCCGATCGCGACCCTGGGTCGGCTGCGCCACGAGATGCCGGACGCCATCATCATCGTCCTGGTCCACGCCACGACCCGCGACCATGTGGTCCGTCTGCTGCAATGCGGTGCGAGTGCGGTCATCCCCCTCAGCCTGCGCGACCGCGGGTTTCACGCAGCCATCGATCTGGCGATGGCGGGGGAGCGCTTCGCCCCGGCGGAACTGCTCGTCGACCTCGACCGCACCGACAGCATCGGCGAAGGCGAAAGCGAAATCACCCTGTCCCCGCGGGAGATGGAAGTGGCCAGCTATCTCGCCCAAGGGCTGTCCAACAAGGAGATCGCCCGCCGCCTCGGCCTGCAGGAAGTGACCATCAAGGTCTACGCGACCGCGATCTTCCGCAAGCTCGGCGTCCGCAACCGCACCCAGGCAGCGGCCCGTCTGCTCGCCGAAGGGATCGTCTGACCGGTCGTCCCGGCCGGCGGGATATGGGCCGCGATCCCGCCGGTCTTGCCTCTCGCCCGTTTTCGTCACCGGACGACGGCGAGCCCTCAGGCCGATTCCAAGGCGGCTGGAGCCGCCTTTCCCTTTTCAGCCGGATCAGGCGTCGGCGACGACGTCCTGCCGCTGGGTGCCCAGGCCTTCGATGCCCAGGGTCACGACGTGACCGGGCTTCAGATAGGCCGGGGGATCGAGGCCCATGCCCACCCCCGGCGGTGTCCCGGTCGAGATGATGTCGCCCGGCTGCAGGGACATGAACTCGCTGAGATGCGCGATCAGCCGCGCCACCCCATACACCATCGTCCGCGTGTTGCCGTCCTGGTAGCGATGGCCGTCGACCTCCAGCCACATCGCCAGATCGTGGGGGTCGTCGATCTCGTCCGGCGTGACCAGCCAGGGTCCGATCGGGCCGAAATTGTCGGCTGACTTGCCTTTCACCCACTGGCCGACGCGGTTCATCTGGAAGTCCCGCTCGGACACGTCGTTGACGACGCAGTACCCGGCGACATGGTCGAGCGCCGCGTCCTCGGCGATGTATTTGCCCGGCTTGCCGACGACGACGCCGAGTTCGACTTCCCAATCGGTCTTGGTCGATCCGCGGGGGATCAGGATCGGATCGTTCGGCCCGCAGATCGCACTGGTCGCCTTCATGAAGATCAGCGGTTCCGGGGGCACGGGATTGCCGGTCTCCGCCGCATGGTCGGAATAGTTGAGACCGATGCAGACGAACTTGCCGACCCCGGCCACACACGGGCCCAGCCGCGGCTCCCCCGGAACCCTCGGCAGGGTCATCGGGTCGATGGCCGCCACCGCCGCCAGGCCCGCCGGCGTCAGCACGGCGTCCGAGAGATCGCCGACCACGCCCGACAAGTCCCGGACCGTCCTGTCAGCCGCCAGCAGGCCCGGCTTCTCCTGACCCGCGGGGCCATAGCGCAACAGCTTCATCCTTCGTCCCAATTCGCTTCGGCAGACAAAGGCCGGCTGGGCACAAGCCAGCCGGCCGCATAGACCGCAATCACCCTGAAGCGGGATGGCGCCGGGGCGATCGCGTTCGCGATCGCGCGTGACGTCCGGCATCCCGCTCCGCCTCTCGCCTTTGACAGCAGGATTGAGACAGAAGGGCAAGTCACCCTCATGTCATCTTGCCCTGGTCCAGGGGCGGCCCCACCGCCGGACGGGCGCCAAGGCGGCCATGATCGATGGTGGCAGGCCGACAGGCCGCGCTATTCGGCGGCGGCTTGGGTCGATCGGGTCGCCATCTCCCGCAAGGTTGCCCGGATGGTGTCGACGGTCTCGTCGATCTCCGCCTTGTCGATGATCAGCGGCGGCGTCAGGGCGAGAATGTCGCCGGTGGTGCGGATGTGGATCCCCTTGTCGTAGCAGCGCAGGAACACCTCGAACGCCCGCTTGGTCGGCTTGCCGGGGATCCCTTCCAGCTCGATGCCGGCGACCAGGCCGAGATTGCGGATGTCGATCACCCAGGGCTCGCCCTTGAGGCTGTGCACCGCCTCCTCCCAATAGGGGGCGAGGGCCGCACACCGGTCGAACAACCCTTCCTCCTGATAGACGTCCAGGGTGGCGTGGGAAGCGGCACAGGCCAGCGGATGGGCCGAGTAGGTGTAGCCGTGGAACAGCTCGATCGTCCCCTCCGGCGCGGAATCGATGATCTGGCGATAGATGTCCTTGGAGGCGAACACCGCCCCCATCGGCACGGCCCCGTTGGTGATGCCCTTGGCGGTGGTCATCATGTCCGGAACGACACCGAAATAGTCCCCGGCGAACGGGGTGCCGAGCCGGCCGAACCCGGTGATCACCTCATCGAAGATGAGCAGGAAGCCGTGCGTGTCGCAGATCTGCCGCAGACGCTCGAGATAGCCCTTGGGCGGCAGCAACACCCCGGCGGACCCGGCGAACGGCTCGACGATGACGGCGGCGATGGTGGAAGGGTCGTGCAGCGCCGCGATCCGCTCGAGATCCTCGGCCAGATGGGCCCCCCATTCCGGCTGCCCCTTGCTGTAGGCGTTGTGCTCCAGGCTGTGGGTGGCGGGCAGGTGGTCGGTGCCGCTCAGCATCGTGCCGAAGGCCTTGCGGTTGGCCGACATGCCGCCGACCGAAATGCCGCCGAAGCCGACCCCGTGATAGCCCCGCTCCCGCCCGATCAGCCGGGTCCGGTGCCCCTCCCCGCGGGAGCGATGGTAGGCCAGAGCGATCTTGAGCGCCGTGTCGACCGATTCCGAACCCGAATTGGTGAAGAACACGTGGTCGAGGTGACCGGGCGCCATCGCCGCCAGCCGGGCGGCCAGATCGAACGCGTAGGGCGTGCCCATCTGGAAGGCCGGGGAGTAGTCCAACGTCGCGGCCTGGCGCTGGATCGCCTCGACGATCCTGGGGTGCTTGTGGCCGGCGTTCACACACCACAGCCCCGCCGTCGCATCGAGGATCCTGCGGCCTTCGATGGTGGTGTAGTGCATCCGCTCCGCCGAGACGATCAGGCGCGGATTCGACTTGAACTGGCGGTTTGCGGTGAACGGCATCCAGAACGCATCCAGATTGTTCGGCCGCGGCATCGCCTCGGTGTGCGGCTGCGTATGGTCCATGGTCGGCGCCCCCCGATTGGTCTGTGATTGCGTATGATTGCCGACGGTACGGGTGAAGCATGGCCGGAACAAGCGGATTCCGGCCGGGGTGGAAAACGTGATCGCAAGGTGGACGGTGCCGGCTTCAGTTGTGCAGTATTCCGCACGATTGCACGCCCGAGGAAGCCGATCCCATGCCCGACCCGACCGATCCCGATCCCGATCCCCGCCCGCCGCCGGACATCGGTCTACGCCTGCGGCGGCTGCGGGAACGGCATGGCCTGAGCCAACGGGCCCTGGCCCGCCGGGCCGGGGTCTCCAACGCCACCGTCTCGGCGATCGAGCAGAACCGGGCCAGCCCCTCGGTGGGCAAGCTGAAGCGCGTGCTCGACGGCATTCCGGTCAGCCTGTCGGCGTTCTTCGCCGACGAACACGAGGCGGAGCCGCCGGTATTCTTCGGCGCCGGGGAGTTGACGGACATCGTTTCCGGCCCGGTCTCCTACCGGCAGGTCGGTGGCGATCTCACCGGCAAGGCGCTGCAGATGCTGGCCGAACGCTATCTGCCCGGGGCCGACACGGGCGAGACGTTGCTGTCCCATGACGGTGAAGAGGTCGGCATCGTCATCGCCGGTCGGATCGAGGTGACGGTCGGCGACCGCCGCCGGGTCCTCGGCCCGGGGGACGCGTATCACTTTCCGTCCCGCCTGCCGCACCGGTTCCGGCAGGTCGGCGACGCCCCGGCCGAACTGATCAGCGCCTGCACCCCGCCGAGCTTCTGACGCGATAGAGCGTTCTCAGGGAATACCGGGTCGATCCGACAGGCCGTCTATCCGGAGAAGGGCCCCCGTAAGGAGACGCCCTTCGCCGTTGCGGCAACGGGACGGCGATCAGCCCTTGACCGATCCGCCCAGAAGGCCGCGGACGAAGTAGCGTTGCAGGGCCAGGAACACCAGCAGCGGCACGATGATGGTGATGAAGGCCGAGCTGGTCAGGATCTCCCAATTGTCGCCGCGCGATCCCAGCAGCTCCCGCAGCCGTGACGTCAGCACGATCTGATCGTCGCGCTTGCCCAGGAACACCAGCGCCACCAGCAGATCGTTCCACACCCACAGGAACTGGAAGATCGCGAACGACGCCAGGGCCGGCACCGACAAGGGGGCGACCAGCTTGCGGAAGATGTCGAAATGGGAGGCGCCGTCGACCTTGGCGCTTTCGATGATCTCCCGCGGCAGCGAGCCGATATAGTTGCGCAGCAGGTAGATCGCCAGCGGCAGCCCGAAGCCGGTATGGGCCAGCCAGATCCCCAGATAGCTCTTGGCATCGACCCCCAACGCCGCCCCGATCTCATTGTACATCCGAAGCAGCGGGATCAGCGACATCTGCAGCGGCACGACCAGCAGGCCGACCACGATCGCAAACAGCACCTGCCGGCCGGGGAACTGCATCCAGGCAAAGGTGTAGGCCGCAAACGCCGCCATCATGATCGGGATGATGGTCGCCGGCACGGTGACCGTCAGCGTGTTGATGAAGGACTGGCCGATCCCCTCCGACGCCAAGACCTCACGGTAGTTGGCCAGGGCGAAGATCGGCGGCACCTCGACGACGTAGAAGATCCGGTCGCCGCGCCTGAGGTCGAAGGGCTGGTCCGATATCCACTCGTAGCGGCCGTCGGCATACAGGGTGAAGCGCGACCCGTCGTCGTGGATCAGCGTCTGCCCGGCCTGGTACGCTGTCAGATCGCGCTGGTTGTCGGAGAAGGTGAGGATCCGGGCATCGCTGTCGGGATCGAGGAAATCGCCCTCGATCACCCACTGTCCGCCGCGCTGGACCTGATCGTCGGTGTCGCCGGTCCGGCCGAAGGCGGTCTGTTCGGTGGTGGTCAGGCTTTCCCACCAGCCGGAGACGATCAGCTGATCCTTGTCCCGGAAGGACGATACGAACAGCCCGAAGGTCGGCACCGTCCACAGCAGGACCAGAAAGACGAGGGTCAGATGGGTCGCCAAGCGACCGACCCGACCGGATCTGCCCATCACCATGGCCATGTCAGCGCATCCCCTCTTCGGCTTGGAATCGCCTTATGTTCCAGATCATGATCGGGATGACGGCGATCATGATGACCAGCGCGATCGTCGAGCCACGGCCGAAATCGCCACCGCCGCGGAACATCCAGTCGAACATCAGGTTCGCCAGCACCTCGGTATCCCACTGCCCGTTGGTCATGGCGAGCACGATGTCGAAGATCTTCAGCACGATGATGGTGATCGTGGTCCAGACCACGACCACGGTGCTCATGATCTGCGGCAGCATGATCTTGAAGAAGAGCTGGAACTCGTTCGCCCCGTCGATGCGGGCGGCCTCCAGGGTCTCCGACGGCAAGCCGCGCAAGGCGGCGGAGAAGATCACCATCGCAAACGGGGTCTGGATCCAGACCAGGATCACCATCAGGAAGAAGTTGTTCCAGAACGGGATGGTGATCCAGGCCTGCGGATCGCCGCCGAACGCCATCACCAGCGCGTTCAGCACCCCGATCTGCTCGGAATCGGGCCCGCGGAAATCGTACACGAACTTCCAGATCACCGACGCGCCGACGAAGGAGATCGCCATCGGCAGGAAGATGAAGGTCTTGGCGATCGTCCCCCAGGCGACCTTGTCGGCCAGCACGGCCACCATCAGACCGAACGCACAGGCCGCCGCCGGCACGACGATCAGCCACATCAGATTGTTGCCGACCGACTGCAGGAACTCCGGATCCCGGAACATCCAGATGTAGTTGCCAAAACCGACGAAGGTGTTCGCGTCGGCGTCGAAGAAGCTCAACCGCAGGGTCTCGACCACCGGGTAGATCAGATAGATCGTCAGCACCAGCAAGGCCGGGGCGATGAACAGCCAGGGTCGGATCGATTCCCGAAGATTGTTGCGGATGATGACGGTTCCGTCCGGCCGACGGGTGTTGGCGAGGAACCGGTCCAGCGCCCAGTTGGTGCCGGCGAAGTAGAAGGCACTTATCCCCACCGCCAGCACGATGGCGATGATCGCCCCGATGACCTGATCGACCACGCGTCTCCTCCCTGTCCGAACGGGGCATCGTTCCCGTCTCCGGAGATGCCCGAGACCGCTTTGCCAGCGGCTCTTGCCTTGATCCCGTCCCGGCCCCGGGCGACCCCGGGGCGAAGCCGCCGACGCCCGCCACCGACCGGCGCCGACCCTTCAGATCACGGGCAGGTGCGGGCCCGCGGCGATCCCGCGGACCGGCACCCGCCAACCGCTTATACCGGCTTGCGCTGAGGTGACCTCACCTCAAACCGTCTTCCGCGTCCAAGCGCCACGCGAGGCTTTGCCGCGCACGCACCCTTGCCAAGACGCAAATGAGCCTCACTCCTCGCTAACCCGGTACTCGATCAACCTGCGTTCAGATGGACTCATCCGAACGCAGGCAAGGTGATCCACTTCAAAAAGTTCGAGCATCTTATCCGCGTCGCTCCGGACGCAGGATGCTCTAGAGGGCGTCCCAGGCCCGCTGGATGGCGGCGGTGACGTCCTCGGCACTTTCGCCGGAGACGTAGTCGACCATGCCGGTCCAGAACGCGCCCGCACCGATCGCCCCCGGCATCAGGTCCGACGCATCGAACCGGAAGGTGGTGGCGGCCTGCAGGATCTCCCCTTGCTTGCGCAGGGTGTCGTTGGCGTAGGCTTCGAGATTGACGTCGAGATGCGGGGTCAGGAAGCCGGACTGGGCCATCCAGAGTTCATGGGCCAGCGGCGTGGTCAGGAACTCGAACAGCGCGCGGGTCGCTTCGCTTTCCGCGGTCATCGCCCACAGGGTGCCGGCCCCCAAGACCGGATTGCCGAGATCTTCCCCGGCGAACGGCGGGAAGTAGAAGAAGTCGACGTCCACGCCGAGCTCCGTGCCTTCGGGGAAGAAGGACGGAATGAAGCTCGCCTGGCGGTGGAAGTAGCAGCCCGCCGGGATCTCGAACAGGCCTTGGGGGCTGTCGCGGAAGTCGATCGCGCCGACCGCCGCCCGGCCGCCATCGACGAAATCGTCGTTGCGGGCGAAGAACCCGAAGGTCTCGATCGCGTTGATCACCGCCGGATCGTTGAACGGGATCTCGTTGGCGACCCAGGCGTCGTAGACGCTCGGCGCCTGGGTGCGGAGCATGATGTCCTCGACCCAGTCGGTCGCCGGCCAGCCGGTGGCATCGCCCGAGGCGATGCCGATGCACCATGGCGTCTCGCCGTCGGCGGCGATCTCCTCGGTGACGGCGATCAGCTCTTCCATCGTGGTCGGGATGTCGTAGCCGGCGTCTTCGAGGTTCTCCGGCACGAACCAGACCAGCGATTTCAGGTCGACCTTGTAGAAGAAGCCGTAGAACGCCTCTTCGCCATCGGGGCCGGCATAGGTGCCCAGATCGACCCAGGACTGGCCGGCGGCGTAGTTGTCGAGCGTCCAGTCGCGCAGCGCGTCGCCCAGCGGCACCAGACCGCCGCGGCGCGCCTGGTCCGCGGCCAGGCCCGGCTGCGGGAACACCGCGATGTTCGGCGGCGACCCGGCCTGGATGTCGATGACGATCTGCTGCTCGAAGGAGTCGGAACCGGCGTAGTTCACGTCGGCGCCGGTGGCCGCTTCGAAATAGGCCATCACCGAGTTGACCAGATCCCGGTCGACCCCGAGCCAGGGACCGAGGACGGAGACCTCCTCGCCGCTGAAGTCCATCTCGGTGAAGCGATCGAGATCGGACCAGTTGAACAGGTCGCTCTCACCGATCGGGAACACCAGGTTGCCGGCATCCTGAGCCAGCGCCGGTGCGCCGGCGGCCAGGCTCAACGCCACCGCCGAAGCCAGGGTGGGAAGCTTCAACTTGATCATGGGATGGGGTCCTCCTTGTCGGTCTTTGCCGGGCCGCACGATGCCCTTTGGTTATGGCCGCCACCGCCGGAACCACGGGTCCCTTGCGGAGCAGCCGGGTATTTTCGTGCCATCAACCGCAGTTCCGCCCCGGTGCTCGGGACGGGGCGAGGTGCTGCCTACGATTGCCCGTCAACGGGGGAGATCGCAAGCCTCCACTGCACGGAGTAAACCGCGTGTTGACGGCATGGCAACCCGTTCGTTTCCGAAAAGCTCGTGGCACGTTTTTTTTCGTATGAAAGCCCAAGCGTTTCGGCAACGCACAATCGACGGCGCGGGCGGCGATCGCCACAAGACCCTTGACGCCCCGGATGACGGACCCCAAACGGTGCGGCGTGGCTAAGATCAACCTGCGTTCAGATGGACTCAATCCGAACGCAGGTCAGTTGATCTCCTTCTAAAGAGTTAGAGCATCCTGCGTCCGTTCGGACGCAGGATGCTCTCTAGGGTCGCCGCGGCTCGCGGGGAAAGATCGCCGATTATGTCGACTGTCCGGTTCGGTCCCGACTTCGTCTGGGGTGCTGCAACCTCGTGCTATCAGATCGAGGGGGCCGCCACCGAGGACGGCCGCGGTCCCAGCATCTGGGATCGGTTCGCGCGCCTGCCGGGCAAGGTGCTCAACGGCGATACCGGCGACGTCGCCTGCGACCACTATCACCGGTATCGTGACGACGTCCGGCTGATGCGGGAGCTCGGGCTGGATGCCTACCGGTTCTCGATCGCCTGGCCGCGCGTGCTGCCGGAGGGGCGTGGCCGGGCCAATGCTGCCGGGCTCGATTTCTACGACCGGCTGGTCGATACCCTGCTGGAAGCGGGTATCGCCCCATGGGCGTGCCTGCACCATTGGGACCTGCCGGTGGCCCTGTCCGACCGCGGCGGCTGGGAGAGCCGGGACATCGCCGGCTGGTTCGCCGACTACGCTCATCTGATGGCCGGCCGGCTCGCCGACCGGGCCCGGCATTGGTTCACCTTCAACGAGCCGAACGTCCTGGCCTGGCTGGGCCATGCGACCGGAGTACACGCCCCCGGCATCCGCAGCCGGGACGCGACCCTGGCGGCCGTGCACCACATCAACCTGTCCCACGGCAAGGCGGTGGAGGCGATCCGCGACGCCGCCCCCGCCGGCACGCAGATCGGGGTGATCGCCAGCCTGCAGCCGATCCACCCGGCGCGGGAGGACGAAGCCCACGCCCGGGCGGCTGAGACGATCGACCTGTTCTGGAACCTGGCGATGGTCGACCCGCTGCTGCTGGGCCATTACCCCGATGCCCTGGCGGCGATGCTGGGCGACCGGGTGCAGTCCGGTGACCTGGAGACGATCGCAGCACCGCTCGATCTGTTCGGGCTCAACCATTACTGCCGTCAATACGCCGTCCCCGACCCCGACAACCCGTTCGGCGCCGGTCTGACCGCCCCGCCGGACGACCGGCCGGTCACCGATGTCGGCTGGCGGATCGACGGCAGCGGCCTGGCCGATCAGGTGGCCCGGATCGTCGAACGCTATCCCAAGCTGCCGATCTACATCACCGAAAACGGGGCGGCGTTCCCGGACGGCCCGGACGCCGCCGGCGCCGTGCACGACCCCGACCGGATCGCGTTCCTGGACGAGTATCTCGACGCGGTCGCCCGGGCACGGGACGCTGGCGCCGATATCCGCGGCTACTTCGTGTGGTCGCTGATGGACAATTACGAGTGGGAGCTCGGCTACTCCAAGCGCTTCGGCATCGTCTATGTCGATTATCGGACCCAGGATCGGATCCCCAAATCCTCCTACCGCTTCTATCAGGAACTGATCGACCGGCACCGATCCGGCTGACCCGCACGGCCGGGCCGGTGACGACCGGTACCCGGCGGCACCGCAGCATGGGTTGACGAACCCCGCCGTCGCGCGGCCGAATGGCCGATACCGTGTCGGATCGACAACCACACCAACCGCCGGCCACCGGTTCAACGGGGCGGCACCCGGACACACGGGAGGTACAGGAGAGCGCACATGGCCACCGTCCAGCTGACCCAGGTGAAAAAGGCCTTCGGAGATCTCGAGATCCTCAAGGGCATCGACCTTGCGATCGAGGATCAGGAATTCGTGGTGTTCGTCGGCCCGTCCGGCTGCGGCAAGTCGACCCTGCTGCGGGTGATCGCCGGCCTCGAAGACATCACGTCGGGGACGATGACCATCGACGGCGAGCTGGTGAACGACCTGCCGCCGTCCCAGCGCGGGATCGCCATGGTGTTCCAGAGCTACGCGCTCTACCCGCACATGTCGGTGTTCGAGAACATGGCCTTCAGCCTGCGCCTGGCCAAGGAGAGCAACCAGGCGATCCAGGAGAAGGTCGGCAACGCCGCCCGTATCCTGCAGCTCGAGCATCTGCTCGAACGCAAGCCCAAGGAGCTGTCCGGCGGTCAGCGGCAGCGCGTCGCCATCGGCCGGTCGATCGTGCGCAACCCGCGGGTGTTCCTGTTCGACGAGCCGCTGTCGAACCTCGATGCCGCCTTGCGGGTGCAGATGCGCATCGAGATCGCCAAGCTGCACGCCGACCTCAGCGCCACCATGATCTACGTGACCCACGATCAGGTCGAGGCGATGACCCTGGCCGACAAGATCGTGGTGCTGTCGGCCGGGGAGATCGAGCAGGTCGGCTCCCCGCTCGAACTGTACCACCACCCCGAAAACCTGTTCGTGGCCGGCTTCATCGGCTCGCCCAAGATGAACTTCATCGACAGCACGATCAGTGCCGTCGGCGAGGACGGGGTCACCGTCACCCTGCCCGGCGGGCACACGGTGACCGTGCCGGTCCAGGGCGGGGGCGCGGCCGTCGGCGACGGGGTCACCTTCGGCATCCGCCCCGAGCACATGCACGAGACCGGCGAGGGCGATGCCCGGTTCCCCGCCGATGTGTTCGTCGTCGAGCGGCTGGGCGGCGACACCTATGCCTATGTGAAGACCGACGGGGCGGATCTGCTGACCGTGCAATGCGCCGGGGAAAGCCGGGTCAAGCCGGGCGACAAGCTCGACATCGGGGTCAACGCCGTCAGCTGTCACCTGTTCACCAAGGACGGCAAGGCGCTCAGGCAGAAGGCCCGCAACCCGATGGCCGATGTCGGCAAGTCCGGCATTCTGGCCGGGGCACCGGGGCCGAAGGCGCCGGTGCACTGACCCGCCCCTTGCCGGGATCGGATGCGGGGGCGCAGCCGTCCGGCGGCTGCGCCCCCTCTTCGTTCAAGCCGGGCGGCACCGTCCGAGGATTGCTCTTGCGGCCGGCTGTGCTTAAGCGGTGACCGACCGTCCCCGCCCCGGTTCGCGAAGGTTCCCGCCCCGATGGCCATCCTGTCCGACACGTGGATCCGTACCCAGGCGCTCGAACACGGCATGATCGAGCCGTTCGAGGAACGCCAGCGCCGGCACGACACCATTTCCTACGGCCTGTCGTCCTACGGCTACGATGCCCGGGTCAGCGACGAGTTCCTGATCTTCACCAATGTCGACAACGATGTCGTCGACCCCAAGATGTTCTCCGAGACCAGTTTCGTGCGCCGCAAGGGTCCGGTCTGCGTGATCCCGCCGAACAGCTTCGCCCTGGCTTCGACGGTCGAGTATTTCCGCATCCCCAAGGATGTGCTGGTGATCTGCGTGGGCAAGAGCACCTATGCCCGCTGCGGGATCATCGTCAACGTCACCCCGTTGGAGCCGGGCTGGGAAGGGCATGTGACGCTCGAATTCTCCAACACCACGCCGCTGCCCGCGCGCATCTACGCCCAGGAGGGTGCGTGCCAGTTCCTGTTCCTCCAGGGCAACGAGCCCTGCGAGATCAGCTACGCCGACCGCCAGGGCAAATACATGGGTCAGCGCGGCGTCACCCTGCCCAAATTGTAGCGGTCGCCGCCTGCAAACCGCCACGGTTCGTCCCTAGCCAGGGCCGGTGGCCGGCCGCCCGAGTCGGGTGTCCGGCCCCTCCGCCCCGCTTGCGGGCCGCCCCCGCCATTCGTCCCGCAACCTGCCCGCCCTGCTCCATGGATCGTATCCGCATCGTCGGGGGCCGCCCGCTGAAGGGCCGCATCCCGATCTCCGGCGCCAAGAACGCCGCCTTGCCGCTGATGACCGCGGCACTGTTGACCGACCAGCCGCTGACGCTGACCAACCTGCCGCATCTCCGGGACATCCAGACCCTGTGCCAACTGCTGGCCCAGCACGGCGTGGACATCCAGTTCGACGGCACCGGCAACTCCGCCTTCAGCACGCAAGCCCGGCGGATCGTGCTGACCGCCAAGGACATCACCAACACCACCGCACCCTACGACCTGGTCCGCAAGATGCGGGCGAGCGTGCTGGTCCTGGGCCCCCTGCTGGCCCGGTGCGGGGAAGCGCGGGTGTCCCTGCCGGGGGGCTGTGCGATCGGCACCCGGCCGGTGGATCTGCATATCGGCGCGCTGGAACAGCTCGGCGCGCACATCGCCATCGACGGCGGCTACATCGTGGCCAGCGCGCCCGGCGGGCTGACCGGCGACCGGGTGGTGTTCCCGAAGGTGTCGGTCGGGGCGACCGAGAACCTGCTGATGGCCGCCAGCCTGGCCAAGGGGGAGACCGTGCTGGTCAACGCCGCGCGGGAGCCCGAGGTGGTCGACCTGGCCAACTGCCTGGTCGCCCTGGGGGTGGAGATCGCCGGTATCGGTACCGATACCCTGACCATTCAGGGCCGGCAGAGCCTGCGCGCGACCGAACACGAGATCGTCCCCGACCGGATCGAGACCGGCACCTACGCCATGGCCGCCGGGATCACCGACGGTGATCTGGAGCTGGTCGGCGCCCGGAGCGACCTTCTGGAATCGGTGTTCAAGACCCTGCGCCGGGCCGGTCTGGAGGTCGCCGATACGGCCCAGGGGGTACGGGTCCGGCGGATCAACGGCTTTCACGGCACGGATGTGATGACCGAGCCGTTCCCCGGCTTTCCGACCGACCTGCAAGCCCAGATGATGGCGGTGATGACCCGGGCTTCCGGGGCGGCGATGATCACCGAGACGATCTTCGAGAACCGCTTCATGCATGTGCCCGAACTGATGCGCATGGGGGCGGACATCACCATCCACGGCGCTTCGGCCCTGGTACGGGGGGTGCCGACGCTGACCGGCGCCCCGGTCATGGCGACCGATCTGCGGGCGAGTGTCTCTTTGGTGCTCGCAGGTCTGGCAGCCGAAGGCGAAACCCTCTTAAATCGGGTCTATCACCTGGATCGGGGGTACGAACGGGTGGAGGAGAAGCTCGCCGCCTGCGGGGCGGAGATCGAGCGTCTCAGGGACTGACGCCCGGCGTGGCGGCGGTGACGGCGCGGACCGGGCATGGCGATGATACACGGCGACGACATGATGATGCCCAAAGGGCTGCGGCTGCTGGCCCGCGATCCGGAGGATCTGTCCGTTCTCTCGGCGGCCTTGCAGGATGGCCTGGTGCCGCCGGCGGACCTGGCCTATCTGGCGGACGATCAGACCTTCGTGGGCGTCTTCAACCGGTTCATGTGGGAGGCGCCGCCGGTGGTGCTGCCGGCCGAGGGGTCCCCGGCCGACGACGAACCGGCCGGCGGGCCTGCCGCGCACCATTTCCGCACCCACAGCGCCTTGGTGTTCCGCCATGTCGCCCGGGTCCAGACGAAAGGGCTCGCGGAATGCCCCGGTCGGCCGTTCCTGTGCTTGCTGGCCGTCCGATCCACGGACGAGGGTCGGACCATCCAGCTCGACTTCGCCGATGACGCGTCGATCCGGCTGACGGTGGCGGAGATCTACGTCCAGTTGGAAGACAAGGGCGAGCCGTGGGCGACGGTCAACCGCCCCCGCCACCCGTTTGCGGAAACGCCGCCGACGCCGTAAGGTCCGCCCCCCGCCGACGGCCGGCCCCACCGGCCCGATGCCCCTGCCCTGCCGGCCGCCCGTCCGTTTCGATCCCCGCGACCAGGTTCCGATGCCGATGCCGCCCCCCCCGCCGCCCGCGCCCGCCGGCGGCAACGAGCCGCTGGTGATCGCCGTGCCGAAGGGCCGGATCCTGGACGAGTTGCGGCCGATCCTGCTCCGCGTGGGGCTGGAGCCGGAGGCCGCGTTCGACGACGGCGCACATCGGGGTCTGCGGTTCCGCACCCGCGACCAGGAGCGCATCGACCTGATCCGGGTGCGCTCGTTCGACGTGGCGACGTTCGTCGCCTTCGGTGCCGCCCATCTGGGCGTCGCCGGCAACGATGTGCTGATGGAGTTCGACTATCCGGAGATCTACTCGCCGGTCGACCTGCGCATCGGCGTGTGCCGGCTGTCCGTGGCCGCCCCGGCGGATTTCGCCAGGACCGACGATCCCAGCCGGTGGAGCCATATTCGGGTCGCCACCAAGTATCCCAACGTCACCCGCGGGCATTTCGCCCGTCGCGGCGTGCAGGCGGAGTGCATCAAGCTCAACGGCGCGATGGAGCTGGCGCCGACCCTGGGGCTGTGCCGCCGGATCGTCGATCTGGTGTCGTCGGGCGGCACCCTGAAGGCGAACGGGCTGGTCGAGGTCGAAACGATCGCCCATGTCACCAGTCGGTTGATCGTCAATCGGGCGGCTCTGAAGACCCGTCCCGCCGACGTGACCCCGTGGATCTCCGCAATCGCCGATGCCGTCGATGCCGCCTGACGCCGCCGCCCCCGCCTTCGACCCCGATCGCCTGGCCCGATCGGTCCGTCGCCTGACCGCCGCCGATCCCGGTTTTGCGACAGCCTTCGGTGCGTTCCGCTCGCTCCAGCGGGACAAGGTGGCCGACGTGCAGGGCGCCGTCGCCGCGATCGTCGCCGATGTCAGGCGGCGCGGCGACGCGGCCGTCATCGACTGCACGGCGACGTTCGACCGGCTGACGCTGACGCCGGACACGTTTGCGTTCACCGCCGCGGAGATCGACGCGGCCGCAGCCCGGGTCGACCGGTCGGTGATCGCCGCGCTGGAACTGGCCGCCGAGCGGATCGACGCCTATCACCGTCGGCAACCGGTCGAGCACACCCGCTGGACCGATGCGGCCGGCATCACCCTGGGCGCGCGCTGGACCCCGATCGATGCGGTGGGCCTCTACGTGCCCGGCGGGCGGGCGGCCTATCCCAGCTCGGTGCTGATGAACGCCGTCCCGGCTCGGGTCGCCGGGGTGGGCCGGCTCGCCGTCACGGTGCCGACCCCCGGCGGGGCGGTGAACGATGCCGTCCTGGCGGCGGCCAAGATCGCCGGCGTATCCGAGATCTATCGGATCGGCGGCGCCCAGGCGGTCGCCGCCCTCGCCTACGGCACCGCCACCATCGCCCCGGTCGACAAGATCACCGGTCCCGGCAACGTCTACGTCACCGAAGCCAAGCGGCAGGTGTTCGGGACGGTCGGCATCGACTCCACGGCCGGCCCGTCGGAGATCCTGGTGGTGGCCGACCGGGACAACGATCCGGTCTGGATCGCGGCCGACCTGTTGTCGCAGGCCGAGCATGGCGAGGACAGCCAGGCCGTGCTGATCACCGACGATCCAGGCTTCGCCGAGGCCGTGATCGAGGCCGTGGCCGATCACTTGCGCACCCTGCCGCGCGCGGCGACGGCCGGGGCCGCATGGCGGGACAACAGCGCGGTCATCCTGGTCCGGGATCTGGCCGCCGAGGCGCCGGCCCTGGTCGATGCGCTGGCACCGGAACATCTGGAACTGTCCGTGGCGGACCCCGACGCGCTGGCCGATCGCGTCCGCCACGCCGGGGCGATCTTCCTGGGCCGGCATACGCCCGAGGCCGTCGGCGACTATGTCGCCGGGCCCGACCATGTGCTGCCGACCGCCCGGAGCGCGCGCTTCTCTTCGGGGCTCAACGTTCTCGACTTCATGAAGCGAACGACGCTGCTGCGCTGCGATGCCGACGGTCTGGGCCGGATCGGCCCGGCCGCGATGACCCTGGCCAAGGCCGAAGGCCTCGACGCCCACGCCCTGTCGGTCAGCCTGCGCCTGGCCGATCGCGCCTGCGGTGATGCGGTCTGAGCCATGGCCGACGATGCGCCCGGCCCCGGCAGCAGCCGCATCATCGCGCTGGAACTCGATCAGCGAACCATCCGCCGCTGGTCGCCCGAGGTCGACCACGAGCGCAAGGTCGCGATCTACGATCTGTTGGAGGAGAACCGGTTCGAACCGGTGGGCTGCGGCGCCGGGCCGTATCGGGTGGTCCTGTCGATCGAGGACAACCGGCTGATCTTCGACATCCGCGACGAGGGCGACCGGCCGCTGGGTCGCGTACCTCTGCCGGTCAAGGGCTTCCGCCGGATCGTCAAGGAGTACTTCCTGATCTGCGAAAGCTATTACGACGCGATCAGAACCGCGGCCCCGTCGAAGATCGAGGCGATCGATATGGGCCGGCGCGGGGTGCACAACGAAGGCTCGGTGATGCTGCGCGACGCGCTGGCCGGCAAGATCGACATCGATCACCAGACCGCCCGGCGGCTGTTCACCTTGCTGTGCGTGCTGCACATCCGCGGCTGACCGGATCATCACACCGATGGCACGGTGCCGCGCCGACCGATTCCCGCGCCCCAGCGCCGCCTGCGCATGACCCCGCCGCGCCCGACCAGCGTGCTGTTCGCCTGCACCTACAACGCCATTCGCTCGCCGATGGCCGAGGCGATGCTCAAGCATCTGTTCCCCAAGCGGATCTTCGTCGACTCCGTCGGCGTGCGGACGGGCGACCTCGACCCGTTCGCCGTCGGCGTCATGGGGGAGATCGGCATCGACCTGTCGCGCCATCGTCCGAAGACCTTCGATCAACTCGAGGACGAGAGCTTCGATCTGGTGATCACCCTGTCCCCGGAGGCCCATCACCGGGCGCTGGAGATGACCCGGACCACCGCATGCGAGGTCGAGTTCTGGAAGACCATGGACCCGACCCTGGTCGACGGCAGCCGCGACACCCTGCTGGCCGCCTTCCGGGACACCCGCGACGCGCTGAAAGCCGGGATCGAGCGCCGCTTCGGTACCGAGGAGCAGGCGGGCACGTGACGGCCCCGGGAGCCGGCTCGCGATCCTTGCCGCCGTCCGTCTCCCCCCTCGGTCACGGTGCCACGGCACACCCATAGGACGATCGGCCCCGCTCTCGGCACAGCAATTCGGCTTCCCCCTCGGCGGGCAGACAGGTAGTCTCACCGGTGCCTGGCTGATCGATCTTGGGGAGCTTGCATTGTGGCACCGCGCCCTTGCTATCGCCGTTCTTTCCGGCTCGCCTCGGTGGCGGTCGCGTGCGGTGTTTTGAGTTCACCGGCCGCCGCACAGCCGGACGCGGTGGACGCGGTGGACGCGGTGGACGCGGTGGACGCGGTGCGGATAGCGGACATCCTGCAAAGCCAATACCCCCGCATCTTGCGGTACGTCGTCCCCAGAGGCGGGCTGTCGGTGATACGGCAGATCAGGGTGGTGGAGCAGGACGAAGCCTTCGTCGCCTCGATCCCGCATCTGGTCTTCCGTGACCCTGACCCGAGCCTCGCACGCCAACTGCCGGTCCTGTCGTTGGACCCTTTTCAGGCCGTGGCGGAAACTGAGGGCGACGATCTGGTGCTGACCTATCAAGGACCTCTTGACGCCCATCTGTTGTGGCGAATGCCAGACCCTGAGAGGCTGGACGGGCGATCGGTCAGCATCGATATCGACGTTGCCCACAGTGATGGAATCCAGCGTTTTGGACTTCAGGGCCGCGAGGCGATCAGCCTCTCGGTTGCCATGCACGATGTGGAGGTTCTCACCACCCGTCCTTTCGACGTCAATATCGGCGCCAATCTAAACCGGATCGACGTCCGAGCGGAGCATCGGGAAGTGGCCCCGGGAGTGATCGACGGATCGATCACCTACGAGTTCGCCGATATTGTCATCGCCGCCCAATGGCTGCTGCACGCCATAAGGGAACAGGATCCAACACCGGAGGATCTGATCAGCCAGGTGCCGCTAGCGATCGACCGTATCGTGCTCGAAAGCCAGGCAAATAGACAGCATGACGATTGGCTGGATGTGTTTCGACCCTTATTGGACAGTCGGGGTAATACCTCCTTCAATCTGAATGAATTCACACCCGATATGGCGTTCGCAATGTTCGGCGACCCACCCCTTATCCGGGATGGACAGGCGACATTGCAGATTGAAGGCCTGCGATTGCGCGACGGCGTCGCTCTGTCGACGATAGAGAGTGCGTTCGCAATAAGCGACGCCGGCACCGATGCCGTCGGGATCGAGATAGAGGCAAGTTACAACGGGCTGCAACTGGCCTCAGACGCGGACGCCCTATCCGTCTTGCTGGCACCGCGTTCGTTTTCACTCGATTACGGCATCCGCGACCTCCCCGGCCGAAGCATGGCATCCCTGGTGGAACGGCTCGACGAAACCGGTTCGATCGACTGGGCCGAACTGACCGACAGCTTCGACTGGGCCGAGACGACAATCTTCCTCGAGGATTTTCAGATCGTCGCGCCGGGGTACACCGTGACCGGATTTGGGCAGTTTGTCGCTGACGGCCGATCGCCGACCGGGTTTTCCGGGCAGGCCGCGTTCGCCATGTCAGGACTCGACACCGTTACTCAAGCCCTTGCCGGCCATCCCGATCAGACGGAAGTCGTCGGCATGCTCACGATGATGCAGGCGCTGGGGGATCGAACGGCCGCGGCCGAAGACGGCTCGCCGCTATGGAGCTACAGCTTCGTCTTTCAGCCCGACGGGTCGGTCACCCTCAACGGCTCCGACATCACCGCCCTGATCGGCTCCATGGTTCCGGCCTGACGGCGCGCAAAGCGCCCCGGCCGGTCAGGCATCGGGGCTGCGGCCCGGCACTCGGAGCGATGCCCGCACCGATCGTCGCTCGAGGGAGCGCGCGGTGGCCTCCGCACGCTCTCCGACCGGTGCGGCGTGTGCGGTCCCCCGACCTGCCGCCGTCCCGCCGAGCCGATCGCCCTACGCGGCGGCTGCGGCGGGGCGTGCGATCAGGCTATCGCCCGTGCTGGCGTCGATCACCACTTGCCGCAGGACGCCCGCAGGCACGGGGTCGATGAACCGGACCGGGGCGAAGGTCCGGGTGTGACCGGTGTTGCCCCGTTCGGTCAGCACCTCCTCGGTCCGGCCGACGCGGTCGGCGAGATAGGCCTGCCGGCGGCGGTCCCCGGCCGCGCGCAACCGCACCGCACGTTCCTTGCGGACGCCCGGGTCGACCGCAGGCATGCGGGCCGCCGGGGTGCCCGGCCGTTCCGAATAGGGGAAGACGTGCAGATAGGTGAGCTCGCACGCATCGACGATCGACAGGGTGTTGTCGAACATCGCCTCGGTCTCGGTCGGAAAGCCGGCGATCAGATCGGCGCCGAAGACGATGTCCGGGCGCAGCCGCCGTGCCCGCTTCGTCAGGGCGATCGCGTCGGCGCGCAGATGCCGCCGCTTCATGCGCTTGAGGATCAGGTCGTCGCCCGCTTGCAAGGACAGGTGCAGGTGCGGCATCAGCCGCTCCTCCTCGGCGATCAGACGCCACAGATCGGCATCGATCTCCACCACATCGATCGAGGACAGGCGCAGCCGCGGCAGCTCCGGCACCTGGGCCAGGAGCCGCCGCATCATCTGCCCCAGGGTCGGCCGGCCCGGCAGGTCCGGCCCGTAGGCGGTCAGATCGACCCCGGTCAGCACCACTTCCCGGGTGCCGGCCGCGACCAGGCCGCGGACCTGGCGGACGATCTCCCCGATCGGCACCGACCGGCTGTTCCCGCGACCGTAGGGGATGATGCAGAAGGTGCAGCGGTGGTCGCAGCCGTTCTGGACCTGCAGGAAGGCGCGGGTACGCTGTTCGAACCCCGGCAGCAGGTGGGCCGCGGTCTCCCGCACCGCCATGATGTCGTCGACGGCCACCCTTTCGGTGCGGTCCGGAGCCCACGCCGCCGGCGTCATCTTCTCCGCATTGCCGACGACCCGGTCGACCTCGTCCATGGCGGCGAAGCCGTCCGGATCGATCTGGGCGGCACAGCCGGTGACGACGATGCGAGCCTCCGGCCGATCCCGGCGCAGCCTGCGGATTGCCCGCCGGGCGGTCCGCTCGGCCTCCTTGGTCACGGCACAGGTGTTGACGATCACCGTATCGGTATGGCCGGCGCGGCGGGCGAGATCGGCCATCACCTCGCTTTCGTAAGCGTTGAGGCGGCAGCCGAAGGTGACGGCGGTCGGGCCGGCCGGGACGGGATCGGGCATGGCCGGAGATATAGCCGCCGACGGGCACCCCAAAAAAGCGGGGCGGCATGCCCGTTTGGCATACCACCCCAAGGTCGAGGGATCAGGAAAACGGATCAGCGCAGGAGCCGGCCGATCCCGTAATCGGCGCTCAGCCGGCCCGGACCCAGCAGCAGGATGGCGAGGCCGACCAGCATCCAGGGCACCTGTTCGGCCGCGATGGCGTAGGCCCCACCGATCACGAAGAAGATCGTCGCCGCCATGAGGCCGAGGCCGAGGCCGGCCAGCCGGCCGAACAGCCCGAGGATCAGGAGCACCGGCAGCACCAGCTCCGCCGTGGTGGTGACGACGGCCGCCTGGCCGGGGCTGAGCAACGGCAGCGGGTGCTCGTACTGGAACAGGAAGGACTGGCTGCCCCAGTTCTCCAGCCGCGCCTGGCCCGCATTCCAGAACGGCAGGGCGAGGAAGAACCGGGCCAGCAGCATCACGCCGGCCCCGATCCAGGCGACGGTGGTGCCGTACATCTCCCACGGCGTGGGCAGGTTGAGGTAGCGCTTGTACAGGCTGACGATCGGGTTGCCGCCGGATGGGCCGGCGGTGGTGGTCGAAGCGGCCATGGGTCTGAGCCTCCTTGAGGGTCTGCGGATCAGGGGGCGGGCGGCGTCAGCGTCGCGAACAGCCCGCGGGCCAGCGCCGTGGTCAGCCCGCCTTGCAGGTCGAAGCCGGTATCGGCCTCGACGGCGGTCTGCGCCGCTTCGGCCAAGGTCAGGCCTTGGTCGAGGGCGGTCAGGAAGGCGAACAGGCCGAGCCCGATCGCCTCGACGCGGACGTGGCTCCCGGTGCGGAAGATCAAGGTGTAGTCCGGCCCCGACAGCCCCTTGAAGGACGGGGCCTCACTGCCCTGATGGGCGTTCCAGATCCGGAAGACCGGATGGGCGGAACCGACCAGCCGCACCGAGGGGCCGAGGCCGAACTGCACGGCCGACAGGTCCTGGGCCGGAACGGCGGCCAGTCTCCCGGCGGCGACGGGCTCGGCATCCGGGGCGAAGTAGCTCTGCGTCCGGGCCCATTCGAGCCGCGCCATGTCCGGCAGGTACGGTACCGACTGCGCCGGCGGGAAATGCGCCAGGAACGTCGACATCTCCCCGCCATAGGCCAGCAGTTGCGGCACCATCGGGGGATGGATCTGGATGTACTGCCGGGCGGCGAACCGGAAGAACTCCTCCCCCACCAGCCGTTGGATCACCGGGTAGGTGGTCGCCAGGGCCTGCGCCAGGGAGGCGCGGGTGTTGTTGCGGTAGATCTCGAACCGGTCGTTCGGTTCCACCGCCCCGCCCAGGATCAACGCCGTCGCATCGACGATGTCGCCGGTCAACAGGCCGCGCTTGAACCGGGCCTGCAGGTCGGCGAGGGGCGGGGTGCCCCGGGTGCCGGGGGCGGCTTTCTCGGTCATCGCATCACCTCCTGCACGTCCGGCACCGGCACGTCCGGCACGCCTGGTACCGGGCGTGCCGGCACGGCGGCCTGCCTGGCCAGCAGCCGGTCGGCGATCGCCGCCTCGGCCAACAGGACGGGCAGGTCGGGGACGTTGGTATCCCATTCCATCAGCGTCGGCACCGGGCCGAGCCGTGCGAGCACCCGGGTGAACAGGTCCCACACCGCCTGGTCGACCTGGGCGCCGTGATCGTCGATCAGGATCGTCCGCGCCTCCCCCCGGACGTCGAGGAAAGTGCGCACGAAATGTCCGGCGACATGCACCTCCTCGACCCGATCGAGCGGCAGCGCCGCGACATAGGCGTCGGCGTCGAAGGCATGGTTGTGGGCGCTGACATGGATGTTGTTGACGTCGAGCAGAAGCGCGCAGCCGGTGCGCCGGGCGGCCTCGGCCATGAACTCCCATTCCGGCATCTCCGAATGGGCGAAGGCGACGTAGCTCGACGGATTCTCGATCAGCATCTGCCGGCCGAACACGCTTTGCGCGTGATCGATGTTCCGGCACAGGATCGCCAGCGCCTCTTCGGTGTAGGGCAGCGGCAGCAGATCGTTGAGATAGACCCCCTCGGCCACCGACCAGGACACGTGCTCGGAGATCAGGCCCGGCTCGATCCGGTCGAACAGCGCCTTGAGCCGGGCCAGATGGTCGCGGTCGAGCCCTTCGGCCGAACCCAGGGACAGACCGACGCCGTGGCAACTCAGCGGATAGTCCCTGCGGACCAGCTCCAGCGCGCGCAGCCGCGGTCCGCCGGGGGCGAGATAGTTTTCGGAGTGGATCTCCAGCCAGCCGACATCCGGAGCCTCCAACAGCACCTGGTCGATATGCGGCTGGCGCAGACCGATGCCCGCCCGGGCCGGGATCGCATGCCGGCCGAACCGGGCATGGCTGGCCGGATAGGGGGGCGGCTCGATCACCGCCCGTTCGGTCGCGGCCGGGACCGCGCTGTCGATCGGGACGGGCATGGGACCGTTCCTTGAACCGGTGTGGACGGGGTGGGCGGCCGGAGCGGGGCGCAGGGCGCGCGCCGCTCCGGCTCGATCCGACCTTAGGACGCGAAGGCCGGGTTCACGCCCTCGAACGGCTCCAGCGAGCCGCTTTCGGCCGCGCAAGTGCCGGCCGGGACCAGCTTCCACTCGCCGCCATCATAGTCGGTGGTCGACTGACCGGCGCAGGAATGGGTACCGGCGGCGTTGGCGCAGTCGTTTTCGCCGGCCAGGGAGATACCGTAGCACTTCTCCATGTCCTGGGCGACGGCGTCGACCGGGGCCAGGACGGCGGCGGCGGAGACGGCACCGGCGACGGCAGCGGCGACGGTCAAAGCGGTCGTGGTGTTGGTCATCGTCTGTTTCCTCTGAAGCTCGAGTGGGCCCCCGTGCCCGAGGGCTGAGCGAGAGGTAACGAGCCGCCCGATCAAACGGAAATAACGGTCCCGTCAGGCGCAGTCACACTGGCGTGACAGCGGCGAGAGCACCGGTGGCGCAAGTGCGGCCACCCGTCCGACGCAACGATCGGTCCCGCTTCGACCGGCGGCGTGGAACCGATGGGTCGATCCGCCTGCATTCGGCGTATGTCACTTGCGCCCCGGCGGACGGGTGGAAATGCTGGACCTCAGACCGTATAGCGGCTTGCATGGGATCGGTTGGGGCCGGGTCTGGCGATCGCGCGGCGGCGGCGCTGCCCCCGGTATCAAGGCGGATCCCCCCAAAGGACCGCATCAGGGGCGGTGGCAACGCGTTTTAGGAAGGGATCGACCCATGGCGAATGGCTGGACGCCCGATAGCTGGCGCACCCGACCGGCCAAGCAGATGCCGGCCTATCCGGATCACGCGGCCCTGGCGACCGCCGAGGCGCAGCTGACCGCCTACCCGCCACTGGTCTTCGCCGGAGAGGCCCGCTCCCTCACGCAGCAGCTCGCCAAGGTCGCTTCGGGGGAAGCGTTCCTGCTTCAGGGCGGCGACTGCGCCGAGAGCTTCCAGGAGTTTCACCCCGACAAGATCCGCGATACCTTCCGCGTGCTGCTGCAGATGGCGATCGTGCTGACCTTCGGCGGCCACATGCCGGTGGTCAAGGTCGGCCGGATGGCCGGTCAGTTCGCCAAGCCGCGATCGTCGGATGACGAAACCATCGACGGGGTGACCCTGCCATCCTACCGCGGCGACATCGTCAACGGCTTCGAGTTCGACGAAGGGTCGCGGGTGCCGGACCCCGGGCGGATGGTGCAAGCCTACAATCAGGCGGCCGCGACGCTGAACCTGCTGCGGGCCTTCGCGCAGGGCGGTTACGCCGATCTGCATCAGGTGCATCAGTGGAATCTCGGCTTCGTCGGCACCAACGGCAAGGGCTCGGACTACGAGGATCTGGCCAACCGGCTGGACGAGAGCCTGCAGTTCATGGCCGCCTGCGGCATCACCGCGGAGACCACGCCATCGATCCGGGAGACCGATTTCTTCACCTCCCACGAGGCGCTGCTGCTGCCCTATGAACAGGCGCTGACCCGCATCGACAGCACCTCGGGCGACTGGTACGACGTCTCCGCCCACATGCTGTGGATCGGCGACCGCACCCGCCAGCCCGACCACGCCCATATCGAGTTTCTGCGCGGGGTGAAGAACCCGATCGGGCTGAAATGCGGGCCGACGCTCGACGGCGGCGATCTCTTGCGTCTGATCGACATCCTGAACCCGGCCAACGAGCCCGGGCGGCTGACCCTGATCGCGCGCATGGGCTCGGACAAGGTGGAGAGCCATCTGCCGGCCCTGATCCGGGCGGTGCAGCGGGAAGGGCGGACGGTGGTCTGGTCCTGCGATCCCATGCACGGCAACACGATCAAGTCGTCGACCGGGTTCAAGACCCGGCCGTTCGACCGGATCCTGACGGAAGTCTCGCGCTTCTTCGACGTGCATCGGGCGGAAGGCACGCATCCGGGGGGGGTGCATTTCGAGCTGACCGGCCAGGACGTGACCGAATGCACCGGCGGCGCCCAGGCGATCACCGACGACGCGCTGAGCCTGCGCTACCACACCGCCTGCGACCCGCGTCTAAACGCCAACCAGGCGCTGGAGCTAGCCTTCCTGCTGGCCAACAATCTGCGGAACAGCCGGGCCGACCTCGACCGCCAGCGCCGCGCCGCGGCGGCCGAGTGACGCTCGGACACGGCCGGGGCGGGCGTCGCGCGATCCTTCGTACGCAGTCCAAGGGTAGGACGCGATGACCGTGAAACCCTCCGACGCCGCGCCGTTCGGCGCCGGTCCGATGCCGATCGGCGGGCGTGAGCCGACCGATGCCAGCCTGCCCGCGTGGACCGACAAGTACTTCCTGCGCACCAAGCAGACGGTCGGCCGGTTCGGCGATTGCCCGGCGACATACGCCATCTTCCTGCGCCGGCCCGTGGTCTCCGCCCCGCGGCTGGCGATCGAGTGGCTCGAATCGATCGCCGAGGCCCGCGGCGTCGCGTTCGACATCGAGCTGCTGCGCAAGGAGGGCAAGCGCGTCGGCGCCGGCGAGCCCCTGATGTACGTGACCGGGCCGCTCTATCACCTGGTCGATACCGAGACGCTCCTCCTGCAGAAGCTCGGGCCGGCCTGCGTGGCCGCCTACAACGCCTATGCGATGTGTGTGGAGCTGCCGCGGACCGCGTTTCTCGCCATGGATGCCCGCCATTGTGCCGGGCGGGAGATGGCCGAACTGATGGCCTACGCCGCTTCGGTCGGATCGCGCCGGGCGCAGGAGAAGATCGGCGCCAAGGGCTTCATCGGCAATGCTACCGACGCGACGGCCCATTTCTTCGGCCAGACCGCCGGCTACGGGACCATGCCGCACGCCCTGATCGGCTATGCCGGCTCCACCGTGCGGGCGGCCGAGATGTTCCACGAGGCCAACCCGGACGTGCCGCTGACGGTGCTGGTCGACTATTTCGGCCTGGAGGTGACGGACTCAATCGCGGTGTGCCGGCGCTTCCGCAAGATGGCCGAGGCCGGGACGCTGTCGCTCCGGCTCGACACCGGCGGCGGCCGCTATGTCGAGGGGCTCGACCCCGCCCGCAGCTACGACGTGCTCGACCGGCACGTGCCAGAGGCGATCCGCGGCTATCGGGACGAGACCGAACTGAGGCATCTGATCGGCACCGGCGTTTCGGCCGCGGCCATCCACCATGTGCGCGATGCCCTCGACCAGGCCGGGTTCGACAAGGTGCGGATCGTCGCCTCGTCCGGCTTCTCGCCGGCCAAGTGCCGGGTGATGGCTCTGGCCAAGGCGCCGATCGACGTCGTCGGCACCGGCAGCTATCTGCCGGACAAATGGTCGGAGACCTATGCCACCGCCGACATCGTCGCCTATGGCGGCAAGCCTCTGGTCAAGGTCGGCCGGGAATGGCTGCTCAGGGACCGGCCAGGCCCCTATCCGGGGGAGTAGCGGCACACGGGCGCGGTGGCGAAGCCTCATACCACGTCGCACCCGCGCGCCCGAGCATATGCTAGATCATCCTGCGTTCAGATGGACTCATCTGAACGCAGATAAGATGATCTAGTTTAAAGAGTTAGATCATCCTGCGTCCGTTCGGACGCAGGATGATCTAGGCAAGGCTCGCGGGACGCGCTTGACCGCGAGGACGACGTCAGATGAGGTCACCCCCCAGCCAACACCGCTGTCAGTTGCGGCCGGCGGTCGTCAGCATCGCGCCGATGCCGATGAAGGCGGTACCGGTCGCCCGGTTGAACCAGCGGCCGAACCGCGCCAGCCACGGGGCGATGCGCTGAGCGGTCCCCGCCAGCACCAGCTCGTAGATCAGCTCGACCAGGGCGAAGGTGCCGCCCAGGATCAGGAACTGCTGCCATAGCGGCATGCCGTCGACCATGAATTGCGGCAGGAAGGCGGCGAAGAAGATCAGCGCCTTGGGGTTCGATACCGCGACCAGGAAGCCTTGCCGGAACAGCCGGTTGCCCAGACGCGGCCGGCCATGGCCCCGGGCGGCCCGCTCCAATGCCGTCACCGGCGGCGGCGACCGCCACAGCCGCACGCCGAGATAGACCAGATAGGCCGCCCCGAGCCATTTGACGATCGTGAACGCCTGCTCGGACGCGGCGAGCAAGGCGCCCAGCCCCGCCAGGGATCCCGCGATCAGTACGAGAAACCCCAGCACCCCGCCCAGGATGGTCGCCATCGTCCGCCTGAGGCCGTATTGCGCGCCATGGGTCAGCGACAGCAAGCCGTTCGGTCCCGGCGTCAGCGACAGCCCGACCGCCGCGGCCAGGTAGATCAGCCAAAGCTCCCAGGGCATGGCGATGGTCCCCCTCTTCGGTGCCCGGCGGGCCCGCGCCGTGCGGGCTTATCCGCTGACGCTGGCGATCCGCAACCGATCGATCAACTGCCGGGTCGGCACGCCGGTGACAGTCAGCCCCTGATCCTGCTGGAAGCCGCGAATGGCCTGCTCGGTCTGCCGGCCCAGGACACCGTCGATCGGCCCCGGCTGATAGCCCAGAATGGTGAGCAGCAACTGGACCTCGCGGACCTCCGACGCGGTCAGGCTGACCGCCGGCGCCGGCGCGGCGGGCGCGGATGCCTGGCCGGCCGAGGCCTGGGGCGCGGCGGCCGTGGGCGATGGTTCCGGGGCGGGCCGGGGCGGCGACGCCGTACCCAGGCGTTCGAGCGCCGCAACCGCATCCTGGCTGCCGAGATCGGCCGCGACGCGGTACCAGCCCCGGGCCGCCTCCAGATCGGGCGGGCCGTTCAATCCCCCCTCGAAAAGCTGGCCCAGATTGAAGGCCCCCCGAGGATTGCCGCTGTCATAGGCGGCCTGGAACCACTGCGCCGCCTGGATCGGGTTGGCCGCGGTGCCCCGGCCCAGCGCATAGGCCACGCCGACCGCGTTCTGGGCATCGGGATGCCCACCTTGCGCAGCGTCGAGGAACAGATCGAAGGCACGGACGGAGTTCTGGGCGACACCGAGCCCACGCTGGGTCAGAACGCCGAGGTTGTACGCCCCCGCAGACGAACCGTTGATGGCGGCACGCTCGAACCAGAACGCCGCCAGTTCGTAGTCCTGCTGTACCTGTTGCCCCTCGGCGTACAGCGCACCGAGCTGGAACTGCGCCTCGGGATCGCCTGCCTGGGCCCGGGCGGCGGTGTCCCGCACGGCCTGAGAGACGGTCGACGGCAGGGGCGCCCGGTCGGCCAAAGCCGGGCGGCGCGGCACGGTCAGGCTCTCCGGTTCCGGCTGGCGGGGGGGCAGCGCCGACGGGATGGGCGGTACTTCGGAGATCGCCGGGGGGGCGGACGGGGTGACGATCTCGACGTCACCGGGCGGCGGCGGGACGGCGACGTCCTCGGCATCTCCGACAGCGGCGACGTCGGCGTCGTCACGGTCGAACACCGCCCGCACCGCTTCCGGCAGCAGCGGCGGTGCCCCCAGGAACTGCCACACCGTATAGACCCCGTAACCCAAAAGGCCGAGCAGCAGTGCTGCGACCATCGCCCCGGCGATCATGCTGCTGCGCCGATGCACCTCCCGAGCGTCGCGATCCGTCGGTGCGTCGGTATCGTTGGGCAGGGAATCGCCATAGCGGCTGCGATGATCCTCGGCCTCGAGTTCCGCTTGCGACAGTCGCGATCGCTGATTGAGCGCCCGGAGCCCCGCGCCCAGACGGCTGCCGGCCGACCGCGCGGTCTCCGGCCCGGGCGATGCCGGGGCCGGTGTCGCCTTGGGCTCGGGCAGGTCTTCCGCGGGCACCCCGTCGGCGGCGTCGACCCGTGCGCCCTTGGTCTCCAGCTCCGCTTCCCAATCCTCATCCATCTGGCGGCGCCGGCGCCGGCGGAAGCGCCGCCGCGCGCTCTCCCGCGGGCCGGCATCGTCCACATCGGCACCGTCACCGTCACCGTCATCCGCCGACGCGGCCTCCGGCGGGTCGGCCGGCAGCGGGTCGGCCCCGGGCCGAGCCGGCGGCTCCATGACGTCCGGCGCGGTGTCGGCGTCGGCGAGGTGGCTGTCGTCCGGTCGCCACGGGGGATGCACATCCTCGGCCGCAGGTTCCGCAGCGCCGATGGCATCGGTGTCGAGGGCTTCCGACCCGGTGACCGGTTCGAGGATCTCCGCCTCGACGCCCAGCGTCCGCTCCGCTCCGGCGGCGGACGGGGCTGAAGCCGGAGCCGAACCGCCGATCCCGTCGTCGGCGTCTTCGCCCATCGCCGGCGGTGCCGGCCCGTCGGTCCCGAGCCGGTCCGTCGACCGCTGAGCAGACGGTGCGGGCACGGCGGGCTGCAAGGACGGCCACCCGAGATCCACCGATTCCTCGATATACGGATCCGGCTCGTCCGGCATCATCGGCGGCGGCAGAACCGAGCCTTCGCGATCGGGTTCCGGCGTGTCCGATGGTGCTTGCGCCCCGGCAACCGGGCCGGCCCCCAGCGCGATACGCGCCGGCTGCGCCGATCCGGCCGGCGACGGACCGTCGGAGCGGGGCACCGGATCCCGCTCGGCCCCCGGGCCGGGCGACGGGATCGCCGCCGCGGCAGCGCCGGCATCGGCTGCGGCCTGCCGCACCCGTGACGGTGACGGGGTCGGCTCAGGCGCCGGTTCCGACCGGACGGCTGCCGGTGCCGGCTCGGGTGCCGGCGGGACACCGGCCGTCGCGGAGACCGATACGCCGCCGAACGGTGCGAAGGTCGCCATCCCGCCGGACCTGCCCGGGCCAGGAATGGTCGGGATCGGGGCGCCGGACCGGGCCGGCGGCGCATTTTGCGGTTCCGCTGCCGGCCCGTCCCGGTCGGATGCGGGCGCCGGTCCGGGCGGGGCGAGGCGCAGATGTGCGGCATCCCGCTGCCGGGCTTCCAGCAGGGCCTGGCCATCGCGGAGATCGTCGACCGAACGTTCCAGCCGGTCGAGCCGGGAGCCGATCTGGTTGATCGCAACCAGGAGATCCGCCGCCCGCACCGTGCTGCGCGACCGCCGTCCTCGTGCCTCCGACTGATCCCCGTTCTCCGCGGCCATCCCTCTATTCCGCAAGGAAACAAGTCGAGCGGGCGGGTGCTCCCGCTCGCCTCTCGTTCCGACCACGAAAGATCGAGCCGGTCAACTGCTGGAGTTTAGCCTGATTCGTTCGGGTATTCAGCGATGTAGGTTTCTTGATCAAGAACAATTAAAATACAACATATCCCGGTCCGACCGCATCGACGCGATCGATATCCATCGATATCCATCGATATCCTCGGTGTGCGGGGCGTGATCGAGGCACGGGTTGCACGGTGGGGTCGGTTCGCCTATACGAGCTGTCCGATCGTTGGGGCGTAGCCAAGCGGTAAGGCAGCGGTTTTTGGTACCGCCATGCGCTGGTTCGAATCCAGCCGCCCCAGCCATTCTGCCGTCTGTCTCCCCATATCCGCCGATCCTCCCGCTTCCCCGGGCTTTGCCCGCGCCTGCGGTTGGGAGGGGTTGCCGGACGACCGCCCTGCCCCTCCGGACAGGACGGCCCACCGGTTCCCGGATCACGCGGTGGTGTGATCGACGACCTCGCCGCGAGCCGGGTAATCGTTGGCCAGCACGAAATCCAAGGCCTTGAGGATGTCGCCGAACTGCGGCCGCGCGAACGGCATGGTCTGCACGGTCCCGAAATAGAGCGTGCCGTCCGGTCGGATCAGGAACAGGCCCGGCTCGACGAACAAGTCGGGTTCGACGACGCCGGTGCTGGTCTTGCCCCGCGACGTCGAGATGTAAAGCCCCCACTCGCGCGCCTGGTCCAGGCCGAGACCGTAGCCGATGGTAAGCTGGTCGAGCCCCCACTTCGCCTTGGCTTCGGCCGCCCGGTCGGCCGTGTCGCTGGACACCGCGATGACCGACACCCCGCGCTCGGCGAACGGGGCGAGCTTGCGGTTGAGGTCGCCGAGATAGCCGGAGCAGATCGGGCAATGCAGGCCGCGATAGACGACCAGCAGGGTGAAGGCCTGGGGCGTCTGATCGGACAGGGTCCAGAGCGGGCCGTCGACCGTCGGCACGGACAGGGCCGGTACGGGTTGGCGGGGGATCAACGGAGTGATCGCGGGCATGATATCAGGGTCCTTCGAAGTAAGGTGTGGCCGCTTCGGGCCGCACGACAGGTCGGGCTCCGCTGCGATCGCTTCCAGGCCGCAGGGCATCACGCTTTGCTGATCTCCCGAGACGGCGGCGTGAAGACGGGCTCCGCTGCGCATCCGGGTTTCGCCAAGCCCGGGGCTGTGAGACGCTAGAGCGATCGCCTCCAACGCCATCCCGCTCTCGCACAGGCACAGCAGATCGACGGCCTATCCATGGACGAACCCGGCCGGACGGCGGCCCCTTCTCGGGTCTCGGAAACCTCGTCGCCGGACGGTCTGGCGCTGCTGGGTCGCTACCATCCATTGCCCGGCGTACCCGATGAGATGATGGACGGCGACGGCCGGATCCGGGACCACTGGCAACCTTTGCTGGACTGCATGGCGGGTTTGAGTGCGGCGGAACGCGACCGGCGCCGGCGCGAGGCCCAGCAGCTCATCCACGACCATGGCGTCACCTACAACGTCTACGGCGATCCGCAAGGCTTCGACCGGCCGTGGAAGCTGGACCTCACCCCCTTGATCCTGCCCGCCGAGGAATGGTCGGTGCTGTCCCGCGGCCTGATCCAGCGTGCCCATCTGCTCAATGCGGTGCTGGCCGACCTCTACGGACCGCGCGCCTTGCTCGCGGGCGGCGCCCTCGCACCGGAGATCCTGTTCGCGAACCCGCAATATCTGCGGCCGCTTTCCGGTCACCGCCCGCCGGGCGACCGCTGGCTGCACCTGATGGCGGTGGATCTGGCCCGCGGTCCCGACGGCCGATGGTGGGTGCTTTCGGACCGCACCCAGGCACCGTCAGGCGCGGGATACGCGCTGGAAAACCGGGTGATCGCCGCGCGCACCTGGCCCGAACCGTTCCGCCGGATGCCCGTTGCCCGGCTGGCCGGCTTCTTCGAAGCCTGGCGGGCAGGACTGTCCCGGCTGTCCGGCAAGGACGAGCCGCGGTTGGTGTTGCTGACCCCGGGGCCCTACAACGAAACCTATTTCGAGCACGCCTATCTGGCTCGTCATCTCGGCGTCCCGCTGGTCGAGGGAGCCGATCTCACCGTCCGCGACGGCCGGGTGTTCCTGAAGGCGGTCGACGGGCTGAAGCCGGTCGACGTCGTCATCCGGCGCCTGGACAGCGAGTGGTGCGACCCGCTGGAGCTGCGCAACGACAGCAGCCTGGGCATCCCGGGGCTGCTGGAGGCCGTGCGCGGCGGCACCGTCGTGGTGGCCAATGCGCTGGGCAGCGGCGTCGTCGAGGCCGCGGCCCTGCTGGCCTTCCTGCCCGGCCTGTGCCGAGCGGTGCTGGGGCAGGACCTGCTGCTGCCCAGCACCGCCACCTGGTGGTGCGGAGACCCGGCCGTGCGGTCCGAGATGCTGGCCAAGCTCGACCGGATGGTGCTGCAGCCGGCGTTCTCCCCACGCCGGATGCCCGGTGCCGGAACGGCCGGTCCGGCGATCGGCAGCAGCCTTGATCCGGCGGCGCGGACGCGGCTGGAACGGGACTTGGTGCAGCGCGGCTGGGACCGGGTCGGCCAGGAGCTGGTGGCGCTGTCGACCGCCCCGAGCTGGGCCGACGACCGGATGCGACCGGCACCGATGAGCCTGCGCGTCTTCATCGCCTGGGACGGGGACGGCTATCGCGTCATGCCCGGGGGTCTGACCCGGGTATCGGCGTCGCACGACACCCGGGCGGTATCGATGCAGCGGGGGGACGGCAGCAAGGACACCTGGGTGCTGGCCGACGACGACGCCCGATACCGACCGCCACGGAAGGCCACCGACATGCGCCTGGCGGTCCGCCGGACGATGGACACGCTGCCCAGCCGTTCGGCCGACGATCTGTTCTGGCTGGGCCGCTATGCCGAGCGGGCCGAGACCCGCATTCGGCTGTTTCGCGCCGTCATCGCCCGTCTCACGGGGGAGGCCTGGCACCCCCGGGGCAGCCCGGTCCTGGCGCGGCTGATCGATCGGCTGGTCTTGCGTCTGCCGGACGGCCTCGCCGCAGACAGCACGGCCCGCTTCGAAGCGGCGGTGCCGGCGCTGCTGTTCGACCGGACCGATCCTTCGAGCCTGGCCTTCACCCAGCGGCAGCTGCAGCACACCGCGCGGAATTGCCGGGATCGGCTGGGCACGGATGCCTGGCGGCTGTTGACCGACCTGCAACCGGGCGACACGCCGGAGGTCGGCATCACGCTGGACGGCGCCCTGCTGCACCTCAAGCATCGGCAGGATCATCTGGTGGCGCTGGCCGGCCTGCAACAGGAAGCCACCAGCCGCGGACATGGCTGGCGGTTCACCGATCTGGGCCGCCGCCTGGAACGGATCGTGTCGACGGCCGAGTTGCTGGCCGCCCTGGCGACCGAACCAGACGGGGAGATCGATGGCGGCCTGGAGACGGCGCTGGAACTCGGCGTGTGCGCGATGACCTACCGCACGCGCTATGGCGCGAGGCTGCAGCAGGCCCCGGTGGTCGACCTGTTGCTGGCCGACCCCGGCAATCCGCGGTCGATCGCCTTTCAGCTCACCCGGACGGTCGATCACATCGACTCGCTGCCGCGGGACGATGCCCGCGGACTTCCCGGTCCCGATCAGCGGTTGGCCCGCGGTCTGCTGGCCGACGTGACGCTGTGCGACATCGAGCACATGCTGGCGGCGCGGCACGGCGGCGACGGTCCGACGCTCCGGGGATTGCTCGACCATCTGCTCGAGGCGGTTCCCCGGCTCAGCGACATAATCGGCGGCCGGTATTTCCTGCACAGCGACCCCCGGCAGGTGCGGCGGCCGAACGGGGCGGACGGGATCACCGACATGCTGGCGGCGGTGTGATGTCGACCCCCGCCCCCGCCACCGGGGTCGATCCGACGGGCGCACGGGTGCGCCGCTTCCGCGTCCGCCACCGCACGGCCTATCGCTACACCGTGCCGGCCAGCCTGTCCCGGCAGATCCTGCGGCTCGGCCCCAGGGCGGTCCGAGACCGGCAATGGATCGAAGACAGCACCCTCACGATAACGCCGCCGCCGACGGTCGAGCACCGGCGTCGGGACGCTTTCGGCAATCCGAGCGTCAGCGTGACCCTGGAGGCGCCGCATACCGAACTCAGATTGGAGAGCACCACCGGCGTGACGGTGCGCCGTCCGGCACCGCCGCGAGCGCCCGAAACGATGCCATGGGACACCGTGTTCGACCGGGTCCGCCAGATCCGCAGCCACGCCGATCTGGAGGCGATGGACGTGGCGTTCCCGACCGGCTTCACGGATCGGACCGACGCGCTCATCGCCTATGCGGCAGGCTGCTTTGCGCCCGGCGGGTCCGTTCTCGACGGTGCGATCGCGCTGTGCACGCGGATCTTCGAGGACTTCTCCTATGACGGCAGTGCCACGACCGTCTCCACGCCGGCCTCGATGGCCTTCGAGCGCCGGCGGGGCGTCTGCCAGGACTTCGCCCATGTGATGCTGGCGGGCCTGCGGGGTCTGGGACTGCCGGCGCGGTATGTCAGCGGCTATCTGCTGACCCACCCGCCGCCGGGGGAACCGAAGCTGCGGGGGGTCGATGCCAGTCATGCCTGGGTATCGGTCTACGTGCCCGCGGCCGCCCCGTCCGACAGCGGTATCTGGGTCGATCTCGACCCCACCAACGGCATGGTCGTGGGCGACGAGCATATCACCGCCGCCTGGGGCCGAGACTATGCCGATGTGGCACCGGTCACCGGCGTGGTCACCGGGGGCGGCATGCAGACCGTCGATGTCGACGTCGACGTCGAGGAAGTCGTCGACCGAACCGGTCCGCCGGTGTAGCGGCAGCACCTCGCCCGGGGTCGCCCGGGCTTCGCTCAGCGGCCGGTTTATCGTTCACTTTCATGCGTTTATATCCAGCCGGTGCGGGCGCTGACGCTTGATCTTCGGTCCAAGCTCTGCCACCGTCTTGCCCGCGCTGCAGGCAGCCGGATCGGGGCCGGGGTGAGGTCTCCCGCAACACGCCGAACCCGGCGAACACCAATCAGAACCGCCGGCAGCGGGGAGGATGGGATAAGAGCAATGACCAAATCGGAACTGATCGCCCGGCTGGCCGAGCAGAACCCGCACCTGTACCACCGCGATATCGAGCGGATCGTCAGCACGCTGTTCGACACGATCGCCGACGCCCTGGCGGACGGCAAACGCGTCGAACTCCGGGGGTTCGGGGCGTTCTCCGTCAAGGAGCGGGAAGCCCGGGTCGGCCGCAATCCGCGGACCGGCGAGGCCGTTGCGGTGGATGCCAAGCGGGTCCCGTTCTTCAAGACCGGCAAGCAGCTTCGCGAACGGCTCAACGAGATCTGAACCCGACCCCCGGACCGGGATGTCGGCCGGCCGGCCCCACACCGCCATGGCTTGCACCCGCCCGACGGATGAGGGATGTGTTCGACGACTGACGCAGAGCAATGACCGCTCTGCCGTGCTGGTCTGGCATGTGGCGCTGCGGCCGGGCTCGAGGCCTCGAACCCACCGCCGGCCGATGACGGATATGCAACGGAACACCGACGATACGGGGTCTGGCAGGTGCGCTACGTCTCTTGGATCATCACGGTCCCCATCATCCTGGTGATCGTTCTGTTCGCCCTGTCGAACCGGGAGACGGTGACGCTGGCCCTGTGGCCGCTGCCGTTCGTGCTCGACCTGCCGGTCTATCTCGCGGTTCTGGTCCCGGCAGCGGTCGGGTTCGTGATCGGCGGGTCCGTCGCCTGGGCGAGCGCCGCCAGAGCCCGTAAGGAGGTCAAGCGCCGCCGCAGCCAGGTCGCGGAACTCAGCGAGGAAGTGGTCAGGGCCCGCAAGCGGGACCGTGCGCTCAAGGACCGCGAGGTACGCGAGGCCGAGGCCGAGCGGCTGGCGGCCGCCAACCGCGCCGCCGCAAGCGCGGCGGCGCGCGAAGTCGTCCCCGTTCTGGACCCGTCGGATACGACGGCCGGGGAACCCGCCACGGCCGACAACCGATAGATCGACCTGCATTTTCAAAGAGGGAGAGCATCCCGGGACACCCTGGTGAAGCTCCACACCCGGCCCCTGGTTCCTGGCTCCTGGTTCCCGGTTCCTGATACCTGGCTCCCGTCTTCAGAGCCGGGAGAGGAACGCCCGGGCGTCGCGTCGCAGGGCGGCGACGCGGTCGGGCTTCATCTTGTCGAGGGTCCGGTACACCATGCCCATACGCGGATTGCCGGACAGCCGGTCCCGGTTCTCGATCAGGAAATGCCAGTAGAGATAGTTGAACGGGCACGCGTCCGGGCCGGTCCTGTCCTTCACCTTGAACCGGCAGGACCGGCAATAGTCCGACATCCGGTCGATATAGGCCCCCGAGGCCGCATAGGGCTTGGAGGCCAGCAGACCGCCGTCGGCGTACAGGGCCATGCCGTGGGTGTTCGGCAACTCCACCCATTCGAACGCATCGGCGTAGACCGCCAGATACCAGGTATTGACCTCCACCGGGTCGATCCCGGCCAACAGCGCGAAGGTCCCGGTCACCATCAGCCGCTGGATATGGTGAGCGTAGGCCTGGCGCCTGGTCTGCCCGATCACCTGGGCGAGACAGTTCAGATCCGTCTCCCCGGTCCAGTAGAACGCCGGCAGCGGGCGGGTGTGGCCGAAGGTGTTGGTCTCGGCATAGTCCGGCATTTTCAGCCAGTAGAGGCCGCGGACATATTCCCGCCAGCCGATGATTTGCCGGATGAAGCCCTCGACCGCGTTGAGGGGCGCGCGACCGGCGCCCCACGCCGCCTCGGCGGCCGCGCAGACCTCGCGCGGGTCGAGCAGGCCGACATTGAGATAGAGGCTGATGACGCTGTGGAACAGCCAGTCGTCGCCCTGGCGCATGGCGTCCTGATAGTCGCCGAACTGCGGCAGGGCCCGGTCGATGAAGCGGTCGAGCGCGCGCAGCGCGTCGTCACGGGTCGTCCCGAACACGAACGGGTGCAAGTCCCCGAAATGCGGTCGGCTGCTGCCCGGCGCGCAGAACCGGGCTTCGACCATCGCCAGCACCTCTTCGGTAATCGTATCGGGGGCGACGGCGTGGATCGGCGGCGGGGCCAGATCGGCCGGCAGCGGCTTGCGGTTGTCGGCGTCGTAGTTCCATCGGCCGCCGACCGGCTCGCCCCCCTCGGTCATCAAGAGACCGGTCTTGCGCCGCATCTCCCGATAGAAATACTCCATGCGGAGCTGCTTGCGGCCTTCGGCCCAGGCCGCGAACTCGGCCCGGCTGGCCAGGAAGCGATCATCCTCCCGCACCTCGACCGGGACGCCCGTCGCCGCCTGCCATCCCCGGATATCGGCCCACACCCGCCATTCGCCGGGGAAGGTGACGACGATCCGGGCCGGGCGGTGTGCGGCGGCGGCCTCGGCGACCGCTTGCCACAGGCTCGGGCAGGGACCGCCGGGTGCATCGAGCCGGCGATAGGTGACGGGGACGCCCCCGTCCCGCAGCGTGTCGGCGAAGTGCCGCATGGCCGACAGGACGAAGGCGATCTTCTTGGGGTGATGTGGGACGTAAGCGGTCTCAGCAACCACCTCGGCCATCAGCACCCGGTCTTGAGCGGGATCGCAATCCCTGAGGCTGGCGAGGGTAGGGGTGAGCTGATCGCCCAGGACGACGATCAGGCTGCGACAGGCCATGGCCACTTCCACCGGGAGCGAGGGAGATCACCGGTCGCGGCGGAGAGCGCGCGGCGCCGGCTCACACCCTGCGACCGCCGGTGTCGACGCTCGGCGGTGGCGGTCCCGGCACCGGCCTCGCACCGTCACCCGAGATCGGCCACGAAAGCGGCGATCGGCCGGGCCGGATTGGCCGCGACCGCGCCGTCGAGCGCATAGGAAATGTCGACCCCCCGGGCGGAGAAGGCGAGCTTCACCCATTGCCCGGCTTGGCTGTACCACAGATCCAGATCCAGCGCCCCCGCCATCCGGTAGCGGGTGGCGGCGACCGGCCGGCCGTCGACGCTGACGGTCTCCTCGGCCACCGGCGTGGTCGCAACCTCCCGGAACACGCCGCGCTGGGTGTCGAGCAGCCGGGTCGCCGACACCGTCTCCGCCCGCCAGTAGGAGGTGGGCAGGATCGGGCCCTCCGCCCGCTCCTGATCGCCGTTGCGGCGGATCAGATAGCCACCGCCGGTGCGGTCGACCCGGACCCGATAGTCGTCGCCATTATCGTCGGTCGTCGACTGCAGGGACTGAAGGACCTCCCCCCGCCAGACCTCCCGGTTGGTGTGGCGGTAGCGGAAGACCGGGATGAAGCCGATCCGGATATCGAGCTCGATCTCGACGTCCACCAGGGTCTCGTCGCCCTGACGGTCGAAGCGCAGGCGGTGAAAGCCGATCTCGCTCCGCCGGTCCTTGTAGACCCGAAACGGGATCTCCGACGCGTCGGGGATGGCCGCCGCCCGGGCGGTGGACGGCGTCCAGGCGGGCAAGCTGCACAGGACCGTGCCCATCAGGCCCGCCGATAGCACCGACCGGCGTGTAGCGGACTGCCGCGCGGCGCGTGTTGCGCTGGTCAAACCCGTCATGATCTGTCGTCTCCGGCATAGAGGGTGCCGTCGGTGCGATGGCGGAACGTCGCGTCCCTTCGGCGATGATATCCTAGCATAGGGCCGGCGGGTGAGGGACGTTCACCGGGCCGATCCTCAAGCGGGTCATCTGCCGCACGACCCCGAAGCGGTCGACCGTCCGGATCCTCCGCCCGACATATCTGTGCTTACGTACGACCCCCGCAGGTGGATGTGTTGCCGGTCCGCCGACGGGGCCGCCCGGCGGGATCTGTCCCTCCGCTGTCAGCGACGCTTGCCCCGTCCCCGAGCTTTGCATCTGCCGGGTGCCCGGCCGCCGGCTCAGACGGTGTCGAACACCAGCGTCTCCATCTCCTGGATCTTGTTGCGCAGCCGGATCACGGCGCGCAGCTCCTCGACCGTGTTGGACTGCGGTTCGATCGCTTCGAGCTGTTTCTTGAGGTCCAGGATCTTGGCATCGGCCTCCCGCACCTCTTCGGCGCCCTGGATCTTGCCGTTGACCTTGACGACGTTGAGCATGTCCTCGATCCGCGCGATCACCCCGTCGAGACCGTGCCAGAAGACGGGATTGTCGGTGTTGCGGGCGGCCTTGAGCAACTCGTCGACCCGGAAGCCCTGGAACAGCTTGATGCCGAGCGACTGGCCGACGCGGAACGCCTCGTCATCCTCCACCCGGGTCAGGGCGAAGACGATCCCCTTGGCCTGAAGCCGGGCGATCTCCGCCCGCTTTGCCGTCAGCACGGCCTCCGCCCCCGGCCGCCAGTGGATCTTGGCCAGGCCGGCGCCGAGCGCACCGATATCGACCATACCCAGCATCTCCGGCACCAGCCCGTCGATGGCGATGCTGGCCCGGCGGCGGAAGAGCATGTCCCGCGCCACACCGAATTCGTCGAAGTTGCCCAGGATGTCGGAGATCAGCAGTTCGATCGAGGTACTGGAAAGCCGCTCCAGCACCGATTTCTCGAACGTCTCGAACTCCCGGCTGAAGACCGATTCGATGTTGAGATTGATCGAGCTGCTGATCGACAGGCGTTCGGGGTTCTGGTTGATCACCGTCAGCATCAGCCGGTCGAGCCGGGTGGTCAGATGGTGGAACAGCTTGCGGTGCCGGGTGAGGTCGATCTCGTTGAGAATGTGCCGTTTGATCGCCTGGGTGGAGCAGTAGATCTCGGTGATCATCGGCTGGGGGGCCGCGTTCGGCGTCACCAGGGAGAGTTGCTGGTGACGGATGAACACATCGGCGAAGTTGCCGGGACCGATCCGCCGGAACGTCTCTTCCACCATGCCGATATGCTCGGGCAGCAGATGGGTGGCGTTGGCGATATCGGGGGCCGGCAGGGCCACGGTCCCGGCATCGCCGTCCGGCTGCCGCGATTGCGTCGGCGCGGCATCGGTTTCCAGCAGCCGCTCGACCCGCCTCAGCGCCACCTTCCGGTGCCGGCTCAGATCGTAGGTCTGGACGAGCTTGGCCTGGTTGACCTGCCCGAAGCTGCTGGGCAGGTAGCGTTCCAGCATCCGCAGCAGCAGCAGCTTGATCTCGTTGGTGATGCTGATGATGCGGTATTCGTTGGTGGTGATCAGCAGCACGAAGTCGAACTTCGAAGCTTCGTGGATCTGCAGTTCCCGCCGTTCGGAGGCGAAATCATCGTCGAAGGAGTAGATGTCGTCGGGCATGCCGCCGTCACGGCTGTTGACCAGGGCATGCAGCTTCTGCCGCACGTCCCGGATCATCGGCACGACTTCCTTGCGCCCGGCGAACTCCCGAAAGCTGACGATGACGGTGTAGTTCAGCTCGTTGCGCGACGGCGTCATCAGCCGGATCTGCTCGAGCAGTTCGCGGCCGGCCAGCGCCGGGTCGGTGAGATAGTCGAAACTGGGTGCGGGCACGGGGGCAGGCTCCCTGTCGTCACGCGCGGGCGGGGCTGACTCCACAGGCGAGCCGACGCACCCAAGAGCGGGATGGCGTTAGGTGCGATCGCTCTCGCTGATCGCACGTGACGTCCGAATCCCGCTCTTACCGTAATCTTGGAGAGTAGGACTCGGACATGAGGGTGAGTAACCCTCATGTCATCTTGCTCTAGAGGCGGATGCGTAACGGCTTGGTTAACCGGACCTGCATCCAGTCGGTCGGTCTTGGCGCCGGGGACGCCTGCGGGCCGTCGCCACAGCCGGCGGGCGGGGGCGGACACGCCGGATCCGCGACGCCCCGGGCCCCCGGAGCCGACCTCGAGACCGGGAGACGCCGGATCCGAACCTCGGGATGATTCACGGTCCATCCGCCACCCCGGCAAGCCGCGGCGGCGCTGCGCCTTAAAGCCTCTTATCTGCGTCCGACCGGACGCAGGATGCTCTCACTCTTTGAAGTCGATCAACTCATCTGCATTCAGATGAGTCCATCTGAACGCAAGGACGCTCTAGGTGTGGAGCCTCAACAGGTTGTCTTCGGCTAGCCCGAGTTGGCTGATGGGTGTTTTAGCTTTCAGACTGCCATGAGGTCTATGCCAGTTGTATTGGTGGAGCCAGCCTGGCAGATGGCGGGCACGCTGATGTGAGTTTTGATAGGCGCGGGCGTAGGCCCATTCGCGCAAGGCAGTCTGTATGAAGCGCTCGGCTTTGCCATTGGTTTTCGGGGTGTAGGGCTTGGTACGCCTGTGTTTGAGTTTGAGCCTCCGGCAGGCCTTGGCG
>JANQKE010000056.1 GCA_028281265.1 Alphaproteobacteria bacterium
ATGCCTGGGCATGTCCTTCCTCCTCGCTCCTGGCATCAGGGCCCATCCACCTCGGCAGATCGGCCCGATAGTCCCTGAAAACGCTCTAGAATCGATCCTTGCGGCGGCGCAAGTCGGCGAACACCGTGACCGGATCGGCACCGGCCCGGCCGATGGCAGCCGCCAGGCCGGGATCGTCGGCCCGCAGGAAGGGGTTGGCCGCCGCTTCCGTCGCCAGGGGGACGGGAAGCGTCGGCCGGCCGTCCCGGCGCAGGGCCGTGATCTCCGCAGCCCGCCGCTGCAGGGCAGGGTTGTCGGGGTCGATCGATAGCGCGAAGGCGGCGTTCGACTGGGAGTACTCGTGCCCGCAATAGAGCCGGGTGGCACCGGGCAGAGCGCGCAGCCTTTCGAGACTCCGCCACATCTGCGCCGGCGTCCCCTCGAACAGCCTGCCGCATCCCAAGGAGAACAGGGTATCGCCGGCGAACAGGGCCCCGGCGTCCGGCAGATAGAAGCTGACATGTCCGGCCGTGTGGCCGGGCGTCGCCATCACCTCGACCGTCAGCGGGCCGAGTGCGACCCGATCGCCGTCCCTCACGCCCCGGTCGAGTTCGGGAATGCGGCCGCGATCGGCTTCGGGTCCGATCACCGTTGCCCCGTAGCGGGCCTTCAAGGCGGCATTCCCGCCGATATGATCGTGGTGATGATGGGTGTTGAGAATGACGTCGAGCCGGCCACCGCCGGCTTCGATCGCTTCGACGGGTTCCGCGACGGTCGCCGGATCGACCACCGCCGTGAAGCCCTCATTATCCAATCGGATAATATAGGTATAGTTATCGCTTAATACTTTAATAGGCTGGATGTGCGGGTCAGTCATGATGCTGTTCCATCTTTGTTGAGGACATCCAAGTGTGGTCAAAGGACCTCATCACTGAGCCCGCTTCGAGCTCTTGCGAATTCGGGAGATCGCAACTTGCGAATTCGGGAGATCGCAACCCGCCTCGTCCCTCTGGTCAGCCGTGGACACATTGGAAATCGTCGAAATCGCCCCGGACGCCGACATACTGGCCCGCATGTTGGCCTATTGGAACCATGCCCGGGCCGGACACCGTTTCCCCAACCGGTGCCGGCTCGATCCGGCAACGATGCCGGCGGATGTCCTGCCCTACATCCATCTGTTGGACGTGCTGGAAAGGCCGCGCGACTACCGGTATCGCCTGATGGGCACCGGTATCGCGAGTCGTTCCCGTCGGGATTACACGGGTGAACGGGTCAGTGCCATCCGGCACCAGCGGCCTCCCAGCCGCTTCTGGGCCCAGCTCGAAAAGACCGTCGACGAGGCCCGGCCCGTTTGCATCGACCTTCCTTATGAAGGGCCCGACGAGGCGGTCCGCCGGGTCGAGAATCTGATGATGCCGCTTGGCCCGGCCGATGTTGGAGTGACCATGCTGTTGGGGGTGGTCAATTTCGAGGTCGCGGACCCGTTCAATCTCGATCGGCTCGGTCCCCCGACCCCCTAGAGCATCCTGCGTCCGAACGGACGCAGGATGCTCTAAATCTTTGAAATAGATCAACCTGCGTTCAGATGAGTCCATCTGAACGCAGGTTGATCTAGATGTAACCTCTCAACACGTTATCGCCTCCCGTGACGGCGCAGGCCGGGCGTCACCCTGGTCATCGCCGCCGTGATCGTAGGGCCCGGGGGCGTCCCGGCGGCTGCCCGGATCACTCGGCCGCGGGGGCCAGCGAGGCTTCCGCCCGCTCGACGGCCGCTGTGATCGCCGCGGTGACCGCCGCCACCCGGGCCGGATCGTCGTGTTCGACCATGATGCGGATCTTGGGCTCCGTCCCCGAGGGGCGGATGACCAGTCGGCCCGCCTCGGCCACCGCCGCCTCGGCCGTTCGGATGGTCTCGACAACGGTCGGATGATCCAGCGGCGTTGTGCCGTCGCCCCGGCGCCGGTATCGGACACTGACCAGCCGTTGGGGCACCGGATCGAACACCCGGGTCAACGCGCTCGTCGGCCGGTTCTCCTGCACCCGGCTGGCGAGAACCTGGAGCGCCGCCAAGGTGCCGTCACCGGTGGTGCTGAAGTCGCTCAGGACGATGTGGCCGGACTGTTCGCCGCCGATGTTGTAGCCGCCGTCGCGCATCCGCTCGACCACATAGCGATCCCCGACGGCCGTCCGCTCCAGGGACAGGCCCAGGGTATGGAGATACCGCTCGAGGCCGAGATTGCTCATCGTCGTGGCGACCACACCACCGCCGGCGAGCGTGCCGTCCCGCACCGCCCGCGTCGCGATCAGCGCCATCAACTGGTCGCCGTCGACCACCGTTCCGGTCTCGTCGACCATGACCAGCCGGTCGGCGTCCCCATCGAGGCCGAGGCCGAGATCGGCCCGTTCCGCCACCACGGCCTGCGCCAGGGCGGCCGGCTCGGTCGCTCCGCAACCGGCGTTGATGTTCAGACCGTCGGGCTGGGTGCCGATCCGCACGATTTCCGCACCCAGTTCCCACAGCAGCGTCGGCGTCACCTTGTAGGCCGCACCATGGGCGCAATCGACGACGATCTTGAGCCCGTCGAGCCTCAGTCCCCGGGGAAAGGTCGCCTTCAGGAACTCGATGTAGCGACCACGGGCGTCGTCCAGGCGGCGGGCGCGGCCCAGCCGGTCCGGCGCCGGCAAGGCATAGTGATTGCGGTCGATGCGCGCTTCGATCGCCCCTTCGGTGGCGTCGGACAGCTTGAACCCGTCCGGGCCGAACAGCTTGATCCCGTTGTCCTCGAACGCGTTGTGGGAGGCCGAGATCATGACCCCGAGGTCGCAGCGCAGGCTGCGGGTCAGCATCGCCACCGCCGGGGTCGGCAACGGGCCGACCAGCACGACGTCCAGCCCCATGGAGATGAAGCCCGCGGTCAGCGCCGGCTCGATCATATAGCCGGACAGCCGGGTGTCCTTGCCGATGACGACCTGATGGCGATGATCGCCGCGGCGGAACTGGTCGGCGGTCGCGCGGGCCAGGGCCAGCGCGGTCTCCGCGCTCATAGGCTCGTCATTGGCGCGGCCGCGCACGCCGTCTGTGCCGAAAAGCGTTCGTGTCATGAGGCGTTGCTACCTGCGAATCCCGACAGATCGCAAGCGTCGCGATGGCCGTGGCGGGACCGTTTCGCGGCGGTTCCGATCACGCCGGCTCGCCCGCCGCGATCGACCGGTAGACCGCAACGGCCTGCACCGTCTCCGCGACGTCGTGTACGCGCAGGAGGTGGACGCCCGACCGCACGGCCCACAATGCGGCGGCCAGGGAGCCGGGCTCCCGCGCCTTGGCGCGCGTTTCCCCCGTCAGCCTGCCGATGAAGCTCTTGCGGCTCGCCCCCAGCATCACCGGGCAGCCCAGGCTGTGATACAGGCCGATCCAGCGCAGGCATTGCAGATTGTGGACGACGGTCTTGCCGAAGCCGATGCCGGGGTCGACGCAGATCCGCGCCCGTGGGATCCCCATGCGCTCGCACCCGGCCAGTCGGTTTTCGAGATAGTCGTAGATGTCCAGCGGTGCGCAGGCGTAGCTCGGCGCCCGCTGCATGGTCCGCGGCTGGCCGAGCATGTGCATCAGCACCAGCGGCAGGCCGCTGTCCGCGGCCGCCCGCGGGCTTGCCGGATCGCCGCTCAGGGCGGTCACGTCGTTGATCATGCGGGCACCGGCGGCGATCGCCGCCGCCATCACCTCGGCTCGCCGGGTGTCGATCGAGACCAGGGCGCCCTCGGCAGCCAGCGCACCGACCACCGGGACGACACGGCGCAGTTCCTCGGCGACCGGGACGGGGTCGGCGCCGGGACGCGTGCTTTCCCCCCCGACATCGAGGATGTCCGCGCCCGCGGCCCGCAGCGCCCGGCCGCGGGCGATCGCATCCGCCGTCGCGAAGGCATCCCCGCCGTCGGAAAAACTGTCGGGCGTGACGTTGACGATCCCCATGATCCGGGGCCGGCCGAGGCTGAGGCCCGCGAATTCGGCCGGCGGGTGGGCCAGCCGGGAGCGGACGGGCTCCGGCACCGCGGCACGTGGCATCGCCCGGTCGGCAACCGGCGCTGCGTTCGGCGCCTGGGGGCGCGTGAGCGGGAAGACCCGATCGGGATCATCGGGTACGGGGCACCAGTAGGTCGTCATGGCCGGGGAGCGGCAGTCGGAGCGGGTCGACCAGGGTGAAGGATCGCGGGTTTCTCCAATATGTTGGAATCAATCATTTTTCTGTGTTCTGAGTGAGTCGCTCGTAACCTAGGATGACCTAGAGCAAGAGCGGGATTCAGACGTCACGCGCGATCACGGAGCGACCGCACTGAACGTCATCCCGCTCTAGATGTGGAGCCTCAACAGGTTGTCTTCGGCTAGGCGGAGTTGGCTGATGGGTGTTTTAGCTTTCAGGCTGCCATGAGGTCTATGCCAGTTGTATCGGTGGAGCCAGTCCGGCAGATGGCGGGCGCGCTGATGTGAGTTTTGATAGGCGCGGGCGTAGGCCCATTCGCGTAAGGCAGTCTGTATGAAGCGCTCGGCTTTGCCATTGGTTTTCGGGGTGTAGGGCTTGGTACGCCTGTGTTTGAGTTTGAGCCTCCGGCAGGCCTTGGCG
>JANQKE010000127.1 GCA_028281265.1 Alphaproteobacteria bacterium
GCCGCTGGCCCGATGGCACCGCATCGCGCGGCGCGACGCGCCTTGCGGATCGATCCGGCACACGCCAACAGATCGACCCGATAGTCCCTGAAAACGCTCCAGAGCGGGATGGCGTTCGGGGCGATCGCTTTCGCGATCACGCATGGCGTCCGAATCCCGCTCTCATTCTTACCCTTACCTTGGAGAGCGAGATGACGGGAGGGTGGCTCACCCTCCCGTCATCTCGCTCCAGGGCCGCCCCGCCCGGCGATCCGATCGACACGGCTGCCGATCGAAAGGACATGCTCTACTTGCTTTCGGGCCGGTGGACGCCGTCCCAGCCCAGCGCCGGCGGATCGGACCGCAATGCGGCGATCCGCCGGTCGTAGAGATCGTACAGGCCGCCGATCCCCAGCCTCGACAGCGGATCGAGGGCGGCACGACAGGCGGCCAGGGCGGTTTCCGCCTCATCCGGATCGACCGACCGGTAAGCGGCGATCATCCGCTCATGGGCCTGGCGCAGGGCGATGAACGCCGCTTCGTCCGCGAGGGCGGCGTCACCCAGCAAGGCGTAGACGCGGATCCCCTCCGTCTTCCCCTTCGGCGCCACCAGATCAAGCTCCAAGGCGGCGAACCGGCCCTTGACGGCGTCATGGGTGTCCGCCCCGATGACGATCGCGACCCCGTAATACTTGGACAGACCCTCCAACCGGGCGGCGAGGTTCACCGCATCGCCGATCACCGAATAGTCGAGCCGCCGGGTGGAGCCCATATTGCCGACCGTGACCTCGCCGGTGTTGACGCCGATGCCCATGTCGAGCGCAAGGACGGTCTCTCCCGCCGCTTCCGCCGCCGCCCGACGGCGGGTGTTGAGCGCGACCACTTCGGCCCGCATCGCCAGCGCCGCCCGGCATGCCGCCGCGGCGTGGTCGTCGACGGCCAAGGGCGCGTTCCAGAACGCCATGACGCAGTCGCCCATATATTTGTCGACCGTGCCGCGTTCGGCATGGATGGCGTCGGTCACCGGGCCGAGAATGCCGTTGATCTCCGCAATCAGCCGTGTGGGCTGGGCTTTCAGCCGCTCCGACAGGCTGGTGAAGCCGCGGATGTCGGAGAACATGATCGTCAGTTCGCGGGTGTCGCTGTCCAGGCGCGGCACCTCGCCGCTTTCGGCGAACTGCGCGACCAGATCGGGCGACAGATAGCGGCTGAACGCCGCCCGGATCGACCGGCGCCGCTGCTCGGTCTGGGTCCAGCGGCCGACCGCCACGGCGATGTAGACCAGAACCACCACGGCCGCGCCGTAGACCGGATCGAGCAGCAGCCCATGGCTGTCGAACCCGTACCAGGACAGCCCGGCCAGCCCGCCCAGCACGCCGATCCCGCCGACCGCACTCCAAAACGGTCCGGCGACGATCGTCAGCCCCGTCACCGCCAGACCGACCACCACCAGGCCGACGACTTCGACCCCTTCCGCCCAGTCGGGCCGGACCAGATGGTGCTGCAGGATCATCTGCTCCAGCGCCTGGGCGTGGATCATCACCCCCGGTTCCTGCCGGTTCAGCGGGGTCGCCCGGATGTCGAACAGCCCCTCGGCCGTCGCTCCGACCAGGACGATGTGGCCGGCGATCAGCGGCCGTATCCCGGTCAGGTCTTCCGCCCCCGCCGACAGGATCCGGCCGGCGGATACCACCCGATCGGCCACCGGCTCGGTGAAATGCACCCACATCTCGCCCTGGGCGGTCGTCGGCACGTCCAGCGCCCCGACGCGGATCGCCTCCAGCCCGACCGAGGCCGCGTCCCCGAAATGCACCTCGCCGCTGGCATCGGTGGTCCGCAGCACCAGCGTCCCCGCCCCTTGGGCGACGCGCAGGGCTTCGACCGTCAAGGCGGGATACATCTGATCGCCCAACTGCTGGATCAGTGCCACCCGGCGATACAGCCCGTCGGCATCCGGGGTCACGGAGAACGCGCCGTTGCCGGTCGCGGCCGCCTCCAGGATGCCGAGATTGCCGACCGCACCGGAGAACCGGGGTACCCGCCCGGGCGGACTGCCGGCGATCGCGAGACCCGTCTTGATCGCCGGCGGGGCGCCCAGGCCCAGGTCGGTCAGCACGAAGCCGGTGACGCTGGGGCCCGTGGCGAGCGCGTCGGCAAACAGCCGATCGTAGTCCAGCAATCCTTGAGGATCGATCGCCCGGAGCGGGTCGCCTTCGAACAGCCGATCGAGCACCAAGCGGCTGGGCGACGTCCGGTCGGGTTCGGAGAACACGATATCGAAGGCGACCGATGCCGCCCCCAGGGCGTACAGCCGTTCGGTCAGCTCGGCCAGGGTCAGCCGGGTCCAGGGCCATTGTCCGACCTGGGACAGGCTCCCGTTGTCGATCGCGACGACGCGCACCGGGGTCGGCCGGTAGGGCCGCGGGGCGATCCGCTGATACTGGTCGAATACCTCCAGCCGGGCATTGGCGACGGGCGTGGGGTCGACCCATCGCAGGCCGACGCCGGCCAATGTCAGCAGCACGCCGAGCAGCAGCGGCGGGCCGGTGGTCCGCAGGCGGGCGAGGGCGCGTCTCTTGGCCATGTGTCTGGCTCGCACAGGGCGGGGTTCGGTTAAAGCCAAAACGAGGTTCGCGGATCCTCGACCCTCGGCGCGGGCCTTGGCCGGCCGATGCCGGGACGGCGGTGGCGCCGGTATCCGTCCGGTCAGTTTCTTTCCTTCAATGTCAGTGACATACTGTTGGATAAAGAGACGAATTGCGTTCAGTTCCCGGGACGCCGATCGAGGATGTCATGAGCCGCGTACCAACCCTGACCACGGTGGAGGAAACGATCGACTCCCGTTTCGACGGGACGGCGGCCGATATCGAAACGGGCGATTTCAACGGCGACGGTCTGACCGACGTCGTCATCACCAAGATGATCTATCCGTTCCGGCAGTTCTCGGTGGACACCGAGATCCTGCTCAATGACGGCCAAGGAGGGCTGGTCAACGGCACCGAGGCGATGCTCGCCGGCGACCAGGCCTGGACGATGTTCGGCCAGGAGATCGAAGTCGCCGATTTCAACGGTGACGGTGTCGACGACATCTTCGTGGCCGACCAGGGCTTCATCGGCCGGGACGGCAATCTGCCGGGCAACCTGAACCTGCTGCTGCTGTCCGACGGGTCCGGCGGCATGGTCAATGCGACGGCCCAGGCCCTGCCCTTGTTCTACGATGTCAGCACGTCGGCGACGTCCGGCGACGTCGATGGTGACGGCGACATCGACCTGTTCGTCGGCAACACCTGGGGCAACAACAAGATTCCGCCCTATCTGCTGCTCAACGACGGCAACGGGAACTTCGACTATTCCAACGACCGGCTGCCGGCCGATGTGCTCGACGTCGATCTGCGCCAGTACACCGATACCGAACTCGTCGATATGGACGGGGACGGCGACCTCGATCTGGTGATGGGGGCCGGCGCCCAGTACCAGAACCCCAACCTGATCCTGATGAACGACGGCAGCGGGTCGTTCAAGACCAAGGTGACGCTGCCGGACAAGCCGTTCTCCAACTACGGGATCGTCCAGGATCTGGCGGTCGGCGATCTCAACGGCGACGGCCTCAACGACCTGGTCATCAACTACACCGATCCCAGCCGGCAGGGAAACGCCACCCAGATCGTCCTGCAGACGTCCACCGGCACCTTCGTCGACGCCACCCAGACCCATTGGCCCTCGTTCGTCGAAAGCGGGCCGCCGGCGGCCAAGGTCACCCTCGTGGACCTGGACGATGACGGTGATCTCGACATCGCGCTGGAGATGGAAAACACCGGGATCCGCTACTACTCGAACAACGGCACCGGTGCGTTCACCCCGCGCCAGTTGGATCTGGACGGCGGCGACAAGTTCGTCATCGCCGACATCAATGGCGACCGCTCGCCGGACATCGTGTCGACCATAGAGCGCAGCAACAAATCGGCCGAATACCAGATCCAGCTCAACGAGCACTGGCCTTCCGTGATCGAGGGGGAGGACGGCGGCACGACGATCACGATCACCGACCAGGACGGCTCCCGCGTGACCGGCGGCGACGGCGACGACACCGTCCATGGCGGTCCCGGTCCCGACAGCGTGGCCGGCGGTGACGGGGACGACACCCTCAACGGGGCCGGCGGCCCGGACACGCTGCAGGGCCAGAACGGGAACGACACCCTCAATGGCGGGGCCGGCGGCGATCGGCTGGACGGCGGCAATGGCGGCGACACGGCCGATTACGACGGATCGCCCGGCGGTGTGTCGGTCGACCTGTCCACCGGCCAGACCGGCGGCGGCGATGCCGAGGGCGACCGTCTGGCCGACATCGAACACGTCTCCGGGTCGGACCATGCCGATACCCTGACCGGCGATGATGGTGAGAACACCCTGTCGGGCAAGGGCGGTGACGATACGCTGGCCGGCGGCGACGGCGACGACACGCTCGACGGCGGGGCCGGCGACGATACCCTCAACGGCGAGGACGGTAACGACACGTTGACCGGCGGACCCGGCGCCGACGCGCTGGACGGCGGCGCCTGGTGGGATGCCATCAGCTACCGGTTGAGCGACGAGGGCGTGACCGTGTCGCTGGCCGACGGCACGGCCGAAGGCGGCGATGCCGAGGGCGACACGATCACCAATGTCGAGGAGATCATCGGCTCCGCGCACGACGACAGGCTCACCGGCAACGACGAGAGCAACCGCCTGCAGGGCGGTGACGGCGACGATACGCTCGACGGCCGGGGCGGCTCGGACCATCTGGTCGGTGGTCCCGGCCGCGATACCGCGGATTACGGCACCGCCACCGATGATCTCGTCATCGACATGACCCGCAACCGCGGCGGCCTGACGGTCCAGCGGCCCGATGGCGACGATCTGCTGGAGGGTATCGAGGGCGTCATCGGCGGGTCGGGCGACGACCGTCTGACCGGCGATACCGAAGAGAACCTGTTGGTCGGCGGACCGGGCCAGGACACCCTGCACGGACGGGAGGCCGACGACATCCTGCGCGGCGGCCCGGGCGACGACGCGCTGCACGGCGGCAGCGGCAACGACACCGCCGATTTCAGTGACGGAAGCGGGGCCACCGTCGACCTCTCCGAGGACCGGCCCACCGGTTCCGCATCCGGTGTGGGCACCGATACGCTGGCATCGATCGAGAACGTGATCGGCACCGCGACCGCCGACAGCCTGACCGGAGACCACCGCGACAACGTGCTGATCGGCGGGGGCGGCGACGATCGGCTGCGCGGCAACGATGGCGACGACCCGCTCGACGGCGGCAGCGGCGCGGACCGGATCGACGGCGGTGACGGCAACGATACCGTAGGCGCCGGAGACGGCGCCGATACCGTGTCGGGGGGTGACGGCAACGATACGATCGACGGTGATGACGGGGACGACATCCTGGCCGGCGACGGCGGCGACGACACGATCGACGGCGGGGCCGGTGTCGACACGATCAGCGGTGGTGACGGCGACGACACGCTGATCGGTGGTGACGGCGAGGACGAACTCACCGGGGGACGTGGCAACGACGTCCTCCGGGGCGGTGTCGGCAGCGACCGGCTCTTGGGCAACCAGGGCGACGACAGCCTGATCGGAGGGGCCGGAGCGGACCATCTCGGCGGCGGTGCCGGCAACGATTCCCTGGACGGCGGCGACGAGGATGACCGGCTGATCGGCTACACCGGCGACGACACCCTTTCGGGCGGCCGCGGCGATGACGTGCTCGATGGCGGAGAAGGATCGGATTCCCTCACCGGCGGGGCGGGACAGGATACCTTCTATTTCGCCCGCAGCGGCGGCGGGATCGACCGGATCGTCGATTTCTCGATCGACGATGCCGACATCATCCGGATTACCGGAACGGGGCTCGATACCTGGTCCGAACTGCGGGAGGCCTATGCGGTCACCATGCAGGCCGGCGATCTCAGGATCGAGTTCGACACCGGCAACATCCTGATCCTCGAAGGGGTCACCGATCAGGATGTCGGGAGCACCGATTTCGAGATCAGTTGACCCGGGGTGCGGCCTGGGCGGTCAGCCCGCCCGGGCGATCGGTTCGCTCCGGTCGTCGGCCGCCGGCTCGACGACACGGTCGGCCGGGAAGTCCACCCGCACCACCGTCCCGCGGCCCGGCCAACTGCGCAAGCTCACGCTCCCGCCATGCAGCTTGACGAACGAGTGCACCAGGGTCAGCCCCAGGCCGGTGCCCGGCTTGGAGCGGTTGAGGGTGTTCTCGACCTGACCGAACGGCATGGTCGCGATCGCCACCTGGTCGGGGGACATGCCGACCCCGCTGTCCCCGACCAGAAGGCGCAGGCCGCCATGCGGCGCCCGGCGGGTCGCCACGATCAGCGATCCCCGCGGGGTGAACTTGATCGCATTGCTGACCAGGTTGGTGACGATCTGGCGAACCAATCGCTTGTCCGCCCGCATCGGCGGCAGATCGGGATCCAGCCGTTCCTTGATGGTCAGGCCGGCATCGATCACCAGCGGTGTGACGGTGTTGATCGTCCGTCGGATCACCTGGGTCAGGCCGACCTGTTCTTCGCGCAGGACGTACTGACCGGCCTCTACCTTGGACATGTCCAGGATGTCGCTGATCACCGACAACAGATGCTGGCCGCTGTCGTTGATGTCGCGGATGTAGTTGCTGTAGCGCTCGTTGCTGATCGGTCCCAAAGCCTCGCACAGCATCAGTTCGGAGAAGCCGATGATCGCGTTCAGCGGGGTGCGGAGTTCGTGGCTCATATTGGCCAGGAACTCCGTCTTGGTGCGGTTGGCGTACTCCGCCTCCTCCTTGGCGGCGAACAGCGCCTGCTCCGTGGTCTTCAGATCGTGGATGTCGAACGCCATCCCGTCCCAGGCATGGCCGCCGTCGGGCAGAAAGGACGGCCGGGCCACATCCCGGATCCAGCGGGGACGGTTATCCTTGCGCATGATCCGGAAGACCATGTCCCGGGTGCTGGCGGTCTCGAGCGCATGCCGGGACGCCGCCGCCACCGCTGCACGGTCTTCTGGATGGATGTACCGGCGCATCAGGGTGGGGTCGGAGCGGAAATCCTCCAGGGTGAAGCCGCTGATGTCGGTTGCCGTCTCGTGGATATGGACGAACCGTGCCACCCCTTCGGCGTCGACCTCCACACGATAGATCGCGCCCGGCAGCGTGTCGCGGAACTGTGCCAGGGCGTGCTCCCGTTCGAGGAGAAGCTTCTCCAGGCTGGTCACCAGTGTCTGGTCGGTCCCGACGGCGAGCACCCGGCGCCCGTCGGCGGCCAGCCGCCACTGGAACCATGCCTTGTCGTCGATCAGCCGGGTCAGCGCCTCGGCCCGCGGGGCGCCCGCGGCGATGGCGTCGAACGACCGGGACAGGATCTCGCGGTCCTCGCGGGAGATCAGATCGCTCAGCCGTTCCACCCATCCGGACATGAAATCGGGGATCAGCGCCGACAGCGCGGCGTTGACCTGCAGGAGCCGCCCCTCGGCATCGCATATCGCCGCTGGGTCGGGCAGCAGATCCAACCACGGAGCCTCACCCGTCTTGGCCGTTTGGCGCAACGGGTCGGACATCGGGTTTGGCGCTGAGGACAAGGGTGAACGGGCCTTTATCGGCGGTGGCAGGCGAGCGTCAGTCAGATTGTATTAGCGCCTATCGGTTCAGCGGAGGTAAACGCCGCCCTCGCCGACGGAAAGGCAGGGTTGCGAGCCCGGACGCGTTGAGGCTTGGGCAAATCTGCGCATACAATCGCATGGTCTTCGCCGAAGCCGGCTTGGGGGATCGCAAGGGACGAAAGGGGGCCGTCTTGGTTGCCCATATCCACACGGTGGCGTTCCAGGGCATCGAGGTTATGCCGATCGATGTCCAGGTCCAGATCTCCGGCGGATTGCCGGCGTTCACCATCGTCGGCCTGCCGGACAAGGCGGTCGGGGAATCGAAGGAGCGGGTCCGCTCCGCCCTTCAGGCGCTCGGTCTGGCGCTGCCGCCCAAGCGGATCACCATCAACCTGGCCCCGGCGGACGTCTTGAAGGAGGGCAGCCATTTCGACCTGCCGATCGCATTGGGGGTGCTGGTCGCTCTGGATGTGGTGGATGCCGAGCAGATCGGCCGGTTCGCCGCGCTCGGGGAGCTCGGGCTCGACGGTGCGGTCGCCGCGGTCGCCGGTGTGCTGCCCGCGGCCATCCATGCTGCCGGCCAGGGGGTCGGGTTGATCTGCCCGTGGTCGTGCGGGCCCGAAGCCGCCTGGGCGGCGGCCGAGGGTGGCCGGATCGAGGTGTTGGCGCCGCGTACCCTGTTGGCGCTGATCAATCACCTCAAAGGGGCTCAGATCCTGCAGCCGCCCGAACCGAAGATCCGGGCCGCCGACCGCTCCGGCCCCGACCTCGCCGACATCAAGGGGCAGGAGAGCGCCAAGCGGGTGCTCGAGGTGGCCGCGGCGGGCGGTCACAACCTGTTGATGATCGGACCCCCGGGCTCGGGCAAGTCGATGCTGGCGGCCCGGCTGCCGGGCCTGCTGCCGTCCCTGACCCCGGCGGAGGCGCTGGAAGTCTCGATGATCCACTCGGTTGCCGGAATGCTGGAAGGGGGCCGGCTGCTGCGCCGGCGCCCTTTTCGGGAGCCGCATCATTCGGCGTCGCTGCCGGCGCTGGTGGGCGGCGGGCTGCGGGCGCGGCCGGGCGAGATCTCCTTGTCGCATCGCGGTGTGCTGTTCCTCGACGAGTTGCCGGAGTTCAACCGCCAGACCCTGGAGGCGCTGCGCCAGCCCCTGGAGACCGGGCGGGTCACGGTCGCCCGGGCCAACGCCCATATCACCTATCCCGCGCGGATCCAGCTTGTCGCCGCGATGAACCCGTGCCGGTGCGGCCATCTCGACGACCCGGCGATCGCGTGTGCCCGGGCGCCGAAATGCGCGCGGGACTATCAGGCCCGGATCTCCGGCCCCCTGTTCGACCGGATCGACCTGCATGTCGACGTGCCGGCCGTCCGCCCGGCCGATCTGCATTTGCCGGCGGCGGCCGAACGGTCGGCTGCGGTCGCGGGCCGCGTCCGCACGGCACGAAGCGTACAGGCCGACCGCTACCGGCAGGCGGCGGCCGCAGCCGGCTCCGGCGCGGCGGTGACGGTGAACGCCGAGGCTGACGGCGCGGTGCTGGAAGCCGTGGCGCGCCCGGACGAGGCCGGCCGGTCCTTGCTGTTGACGGCGGCGGACAAGATGCGGCTGTCGGCCCGCGGCTATCATCGGGTGCTGCGGGTGGCGCGTACGCTCGCCGATCTCGACCAGGTCGATGCGGTGCGCCGCGTCCATATCGCCGAGGCCCTGAGCTACCGCCGTCTGGCCCCGGGGGTCGGGTAGCCGGGCGAAGGGGCCGATGCCGGCCCGGATGGCGGGCACCGGCCCGAACCGGAAGCCGGCGCCGGCGGGTCAGAGCAATGCCTGCATCGCGGTGAACAGTCCGGCGAACAGGGTCGCCACCGAGACGACGATCAGCACCAGGGTGCGGTTCTCGTCCTTGATCTCCGCCCGGTCCGGCTTTTGGTGCAGGATCTTCTCGATTTCCAGCAGGTCGGCCTTGCTGGATTTCTCCTCAAGCGACCTGTGGATCGTGTCGAGTTCGGACCGGCTTGGCTTGTCATCAAGCGATCGTTCGATGCGGGCGAGCGTTTCCTCCATCGTGCCCAAGCGCCGATTCAGCGTCTCGAACCCGGTATGCATCTGAAGTCCAAGCGCCCGGATCTGATCCTGGGCGCGGGCCAAAGCATCGTCCTGTTCCGCACGGGTAACCATATCGCGTCGGAGTTTCCCTGCTCGGCTCGGAGGGGAGGAGGTCCTGTCCGGCGCCCCGCTCACATGCCGGTGATCTCGATCGTCAACGCCCAACATACAGTTGCAGGAACCGGTATCCTTGTCAAAGCGAGAGATGTCGGTGCCCTGCGACACCCGTTTTCGGCGTCTTCTACCGGGTCCTGCGCCGGATGGCTGGACCCTTTCGGTCTCGCACCGTACCACGTATCCACGGACTCCGGGGGGCCGATCCCGCCGGTGAGCCCGAACCCATGCGCCGTCGAGCCGAAGGACCTCCCACCCGTGTCGGACCAGGACCAGACCCCAGCGACCGCCCCGATATCGGCGCGCGATCCGATGGCGACGCCCAGCCTCGCCCGCTACGTCGCCGCCACCGGCGCCCAGCGGGCGGCCCAACTGGTCAGGCGCGACGGCCGCTTCGACTACCGCACCCAAGACGGCGCAAGCCTGGGCGGCTACAACCTGCTGCGCCATTGCGGCACGGCCTGGTCGATCGCCGACATCGCCGCCCAGCTCGGCGGGCTGGAGGCCGAGATCGCGGCCGCCGGCCGGGCCATGGACTGGATCGCCCGCACCCGGCTGGAGCCGCTCAACGGCGGCCTGTGCATCGCCTCGAAGGGATCGGCGAAGCTGGGCGGGGCCGGCCTGGGCATGCTCGCGCTGACCGAACTCGCCCGGCTCGGCGACCGGGAGCGTCGCCTGGATACGGCCGAAGCGCTGGCCCGCTTCGCACTGTCCTTGCAGCGGGACGACGGAGATTTCCACCACCGGGTACGCACCGGCAGCGGCGAGGTGATGGATTTCCACTCCGACTACTACACCGGCGAAGCCCTGTTCGGTCTGGTCCGGGTCTATCAGGCGACCCGGGACGAGCGCTATCTCGACTCGGTCATCCGGGCGATCACCGCCCTCAACCGCCTCGATTACGGGGTCCGGGAGCAGAGCCACTGGATGTCCTATGCCATCGTGGCCCTGCACGAGGTGACGGGCGAGGATTGGCTGGTCGACTACGCCGGCCGGATCATCCGCCATACCCTGGACCGGCCGATCTACCGGCGCCGGCGCCGGTCCGCACCGACCGCCTGCCGGGTCGAGGCCTTCATGACCTATTGCGACATGCTGGCCCGGACGGGCGGTGCGACGACGGGGCCACGCTGGGGGGAGGTGATGGACAATGCCGCCCTGGACCTGGTCGCCCTGATCGCCCTGCGGCTGCCCGATGGCGGGTTCATCGGCGGCTACGACGATCCGGCGGTGCAGATCGACTACATCCAGCACTCCTCCTCCGCCTTCGTCGGGTTCCACCGCAATTCGATGCGGGCGGCGGCCGGGCTGGCCTGACCGGGACGGCGGTACCGGTGCGGCCGCATGGCTGATCTCGCGCGGCGGCCGGCAACGGTCGATTGACAGACGCCCGTCCATGGGTAGGGTGCGCGCTCCCCGGCCAGCCACGCTGGCCGGGCCACCCTTGTCGTGCCGCGTACCACCGTGGCGCCGCAGGAACCCGGGCGACCGACCCGGGAAGGCAAGAAGGCGACGGCGATCCGGAACGACCGGGCAGGCCGGTCGCGCAGCAAGGATACCGTTACCGATGTACGCAATCATCAAGACCAGCGGCAAGCAGTATCGCGTTACCGTCACCCGCACGCTCACGGTCGACCGGATGAACGATGCCGATGTCGGCAGCACCGTCACCCTCGACCAGGTGCTGATGATCGGCCAGGGTGAGGAAGTGACCATCGGCACCCCGACGGTCGAGGGCGCCGCCGTGACCGCCGAAGTGCTGGAGCATACCCGCGGCGAGAAGATCATCGTCTTCAAGAAGCGCCGCCGGAAGAACTCCCGCCGCCGCAACGGCCACCGCCAGGACCTCACGGTCCTCAGGGTCACCGGCATCGCCGGGCCCGACGGTGTCGCCGTGAGCGCCGACGCCGAAGCCCCGGCCGCGGTCGAACCCGCCGCCGCAACGCCCGAGCCGGCCCCCGAGGTCGACGTGCCCGCATCCCAGGAGGATTGATCCATGGCCCATAAGAAAGCAGGCGGTTCCTCCCGCAACGGCCGCGATTCGGAATCCAAACGCCTCGGCGTGAAGAAGTATGGCGGGGAGAAGGTGATCCCCGGCAACATCATCATCCGCCAGCGCGGCACCAAATGGCACCCCGGCACCCATGTCGGCATCGGGCGCGACCACACCATCTTCGCCAAAGCCGAAGGGCATGTGGCGTTCCGCAAGGCCGGTGGCCGGACATTCGTGTCCGTGACACCGCTTCCGGTCGACGAGGCGGCGGAGTAGTACCACGTCGCGACCGCCCGCCCGAGCCAGCGCGAGGCGAGCCTCGCGTGGTGCTCGAACGCGGGACGGTTTGGGATGAGGTCCCCTCGGCGCAAGTCGATGTAAGTCCGTCACCGATGTCGACCGCAGCACCCGACCCGCTGCCGGGCCGAAGCGTCGGCACAGCGGGTCGGCGGGCGCGGGGCGCGTGACCACCGCTTCGCGTTCTTTGCGTTCCGGGCTCCGCACGCCGCCATGAAGTTCCTCGACCAGGCCAAGGTGTTCGTGAAGTCCGGCGATGGCGGTGCGGGCGCGGTCAGCTTCCGGCGGGAGAAATACGTCGAATATGGCGGCCCCAATGGCGGCAATGGCGGCCGCGGCGGCGATGTGTGGGTGGAGGCGGTGGACGGCCTCAACACCTTGATCGACTATCGCTACCAGCAGCACTTCAAGGCCGAGCGCGGCCACCACGGGATGGGCAAGGACCGTGACGGCGCCAGGGGCGCGGACGCGGTGCTCCGGGTTCCGGTCGGCACGCAGATCTACGACGAATCCAAGGACCTGCTGCTCGCCGACATGACGGCGGTCGGTCAGCGGGTGCGGCTGCTGCAGGGCGGCGATGGCGGGTTCGGCAATACCCACTACAAGAGCTCGACCAACCGGGCCCCGCGGCGGGCCGATCCGGGCTGGCCGGGGCAGGAGGCCTGGGTCTGGCTGCGGCTGAAGCTGATCGCCGATGCGGGCCTGGTCGGCTTGCCCAATGCGGGGAAGTCGACCTTCCTGGCCGCCGTCACCCGGGCCCGGCCGAAGATCGGCGATTACCCGTTCACCACCCTGCACCCCCATCTCGGTGTGGCGACGGTGGACGAGCGGGAGTTCGTGATCGCTGACATCCCCGGGCTGATCGAAGGCGCCCACCAGGGAGCCGGGCTCGGCGACCGCTTCCTGGGCCATATCGAGCGCTGCCGGGTTCTCCTTCACCTGGTCGATGCGACGGGGGAGGATGCGGTCGCCGCCTATGAGACGGTGCGGCAGGAGCTCGCGGCCTACGGCCACGGCCTGGCTGACAAACCGGAAATCGTGGCGGTGAACAAGGTGGATGCGCTGGACGAGGCGGCGCTGCGGGCGGCCTCGGCTGCTCTCTCCCGGCATATCGGCCGGCCCGTCCTCACCGTGTCCGGCGTCGCGGGCACGGGCCGAGACGGTGTGCTGCGCGCCCTTGCGGAGGTGATCGTCCGCGCCCGCGGGGCTGTACGGGACCCCGGGCCGGCGGTGCCGGAGCCGCCGCCGGCCGAGGACGGGGCGGGCTGGAGCCCGGTCTGATCGCCGGGCCTGTCGCGTCGTGGGCGCGCGCTGGGGAGGATGCGGGGGTCTCACCGTCTGGCAGCCCGGGGCGCGGTCGGCTACGGTTGCCGCCACCCCCCGACGCCCGCGGAAGCCCTTCATGCCGTCCCTGCCCGATGCCCTTGGCCTGAGCGTTCCGATCATCCAGGCACCGATGGCCGGCGGCGGGGATACGCCGGAACTGGTGGCGGCGGTGTCGAACCGGGGCGGGCTGGGGTCGGTCGGAGCGGCCTATCTGACGGCCGAGCAGATCGCCGCCACCGCGGCCCGGGTGCGGGCGCTGACCGACCGGTCGTTCGCGATCAACCTGTTCGCCGAGCCGCCGGTAGGGTCGCCGACCGGTCCCCTCGCCCTGCCGGAAGACCCGATCGACCCGGCGATATGGACCGCCCTGGCGGCCACCCACGAATCGCTCGGGCTGCAGGCGCCGCGACGCCCCGCCGCTCTGGGTCTGGCGCTGGACGCGCAGATCACGGCCGCCCTGGAAAGCGGGGCGGCCGTCCTGTCCTTCACCTTCGGGATCTTGCCGCCGGCGGCGATCGCCGCCGCCCGGGATCGCGGCATGGGGGTGATCGGCACCGCCACGACACCGGTGGAGGCCGTCGCCCTGACGCAGGCGGGGGTCGATGCCGTGGTCGCGCAAGGGGCCGAGGCGGGCGGCCACCGCGGGACCTTCCTGCACCCGTTCGCCGAGGCGATGATCGGCACGATGGCCCTGGTACCGCGGATCGTCGATGCGGTTTCGGTGCCGGTGATCGCGTCGGGCGGGATCATGGACGGCCGCGGGATCGCCGCCGCCCGCGCCTTGGGGGCGGTGTGGGTGCAGCTCGGCACGGTGTTCCTGACCTGTACCGAGGCCGGCGTCCCGCCTGCCTACAAGGCCGAACTGGCCCGCGCGGATGGCGGGGACACGCGGATCACCCGGGCCTATTCCGGCCGTCCCGCCCGCGGCATCGCCAATCGCTTCATGGCGGATGTCGACGCCCTGGGCGATGCCCGGATCCCCGGCTTTCCCCTGCAGAACGCGCTCACCCGGCCGATGCGCACCGCCGCCAAGGCGGCCGGCCGGGCCGAGTACCTGTCCTTGTGGGCGGGCCAGGGGGTCGGCCTGGCGCCCCCGGCCATGCCGGCTGCCGCCCTGATCGACCGGCTGATGGCACACGCCGACCAGCTGGCCGATGACTACCGCTAGATCAACCTGTGTTCAGACGGAATTATCTGAACGCAGATAAGTTGATCTGCTTCAAAGAGTTAGAGCACCTGATCCGCGCTGTTTCCGGCGCACGGCGCTTGTCTTACGACCCTCCTGGTCCGTCTGCGAGAACGGACCGCGGCACGGGCGTTGCAGCGCCCCGGCGGCGGGCGTCGATCCGGTGTTCCCCGCCCGAGCCGAGCCCGGACTTCAGTGGGGCCGATCCCATCACCCTGGTCGGCGACGCGACGCTCCTGCCCGTCACCGTCGCTTTCGGATTCGAATGACGACATCGGTATCACAGCGCATTATTGTTTTATTAAGCTGCGCAACTGGAAGGTGATCGTGCTGCCAACTGAGTATCCATAACAAGAGTGAGGACACGCCATGCACCGGCTGATCACCCGCATTCGTCTGACCACACGCGCTATCCTGGTCACCCTGGTCCTTCTGGTCGCGGCGATCGGTGCGACCAGTCTGGCCATCGTCCAGGTCCTGGACGACCAGACCCGCCAGGAGGTCATCGATCGACAGTCGACCAATCTGCGGATCGCCGCTTCGGTCCTCCAGCGGGGTCTTCCGGATCTCGAAGCGCGCTACGATGCGCATGGCGATGTCAGCCGGCTGGTCCTGCCCGCGATCCCGGCATTCGATGGCCACGGCATGATCGACGAAGTCGGCCGCCTGACCGGGGAGACGGCGACGGTATTCGCCTTCGACCCCGACAACGGCGATTTTTGGCGGCGGACCACCAACATCATCAAGCCGGACGGCAGTCGTGCCGTCGGCACGCCGTTGGGCGCGGACGGCCCGGTACACGCGGCGATGATGCGGGGAGAGACCTTTCAAGGCACGGCGACCATCCTGGGTCGGGACTACTTCACCATCTATGAGCCGATCTTCGCCCCGGCGGGTCAGGTGATCGGCATCCTCTATGCCGGGGTGCTGAAGGCCGATATCGAAGCGACCCTGAATTCGGTGACCGCGCGCCTGACGCTGGTTTCGTTCGTGGTGATGGCCGTTGCCTTGACGCTGGCCTGGGGGCTGTACCGCGTGATGCTTCGACCGATCCCACGGCTGTCGGCGGTCATGGGCCGACTGTCGGCGGGGGAGATCGACGCCGACGTCCCCTACACCGGCAATCATGACGAGCTGGGGGAAATGGCCCATGCCGTCGAGGTGTTTCGGGAGGGCCTCGCGGACAATGCGCGATTGAAGGCCGAGCAGGCTGCCGCCGCCGAAGCGGCGGAACGGGCCAAGAAGGCGACCACGCAGGAACTCGCCGACCGGTTCGAGGCGGAGGTCGGCCGGATCGTCACCGTGGTGACGGAGGCGAGCCGGTCTCTGGGCACGGAGACCGCGTCGGTCTCCGCCACCGTCCAGCAGAGCCAGGGCACCGCCGCTGCGGTGGCGGCGTCGGCATCCGACGCGCTGCAATCGGTGCAGTCAGTCGCCAGCGCCGCCGAGGAGTTGAGCGTATCGATCAGTGAGGTGACCCGACAGATCGGTAACGCCAATCAAGCCACCCAGGAGGCGAACGACAAAGCCACCACCACCAACGACATCGTCACCTCGATGAAGGAAATGGCCGACCGGATCGGCGATGTGGTCAGCTTGATCTCGGCGATCGCCGAGCAGACCAATCTGCTGGCCCTCAATGCGACGATCGAGGCGGCGCGGGCAGGGGAAGCCGGTAAAGGGTTCGCGGTCGTGGCTCAAGAGGTGAAGTCGCTCGCCACCCAGACCACCCGTGCGACCGAGGAGATCGGCCAGCGGATCGGGGAGATCCAAGGGGTGTCGGAGAAGACGGTCGACGCCATCGACGGCATCCGCGGCACCATCGATCGGATCACCCAGATCGCCGGCATGGTCGCCGCGGCCGTCGAGCAGCAGAACGCCGCAACGGCGGAGATCGCCCGCAACGCCCAGGACGCGGCCGCCAATGTCGGCGGCGTGACCGATGGCATCCAGGATGTCAGCCGGGGCAGCCAGTCGACCGGCTCGGCGACTGCGGTGATCGCGGGCGCCAGCCGCCAACTGGTCGACACGACCGAGGGGCTCGGCAGTGCGGTGGCCGACTTCGTCCAGCAGGTCCGGGCAGCCTGAGCTCCTTGATCAACCTACGTCCGGATGGACTCATCCGGACGTAGGTTGATCTCCTTCAAAGAGTGAGAGGCAGAGCGGGATGGGAGTGCTTTGGCCGTGCTCCCACGCCCCCCGCCACACCCCGCCGTCCGGGTCTACCGCGTCAACTCGTCGAGATAGTGCGGCAGCATCTGCCGCCAGGTGGGCCAGTCATGGTCCCATTCCGGGCCCCAGGCATCGACCCTGTTGGGGATGCCCTTGGCCCCCAGAACCCCCGCCATATGCCAGGTCTCGCCCGGATCCTCCCACCTTCCCTGGCCGACGGCCAGCAGGGCGAACCGCCGGCGCAACAGGTCGAGCTGACGGCCTTCCCCCAGGTTGGGCAGGAAATGCCACGGAGAGCAGAAATAGAACCGCTCGGTGAAATGGCCGCGGACGAAGTCTTCGAGATTGTAGCTGCCGCTCATGCAGATCGCCGCCCTGAACAGGTCCGGGTGACGGCATAGCGAGGCCAGCGCATTGAACGCCCCGATCGACGCCCCGGTGGCGATGACCTCGATCTCCGGGGAGCGGCAGTCGGCGCGGATCGCCGGCACCACCTCGCGGGCGATGTAGCCGTCATACTGGTCCTGGACCCAAGTCCCGTGCAACGGGTCGTCGCGCCGGTCGATCCAGGTGCGGCCCGCCGTGCTGTCGACCGAATAGACCTTGATCCGTCCGGCCTCGATCAGACCGCTCAGCGCGCCGATCATCTGCCAGCGTTCGATCTCCTCCGGATCGCCGCCGGCGGTGGCGAAGGCGAGCACCGGTTGGCCGTAATGGCCCCAGCGGACCAGCGGCAGGCGGCGTTCCAGCCGCTCGGAGTACCAGGTGAAGACCTGCCTATCGATCATCGCGGCCGTCCTTCGGCCGCGCGCCAGCTCTGGATACGGCCGTAGAACAGCTCGGTGAAGTCCGCCGTTTCATGGGCGGGGAACAGGACCTCGACCTTCTGGCGCACGGCGTCCCGGCACCGCTCGGTGCCGAAGAAGTCGTACGCCACCTCATCGAGATGGCCGAGATGCTCGGCGCAGAACGCTTCGAACCGCTCGGTCTCGAAGCGCTGGTGGGCAAGCGCGACATAGTCCGCGAGCTTGTCCTCGAACGTGCGGTCGGGGTCGTCGGCGACCTCGAAGAAGGGCTGCCAGTCGGGCATGTGCCGCACCCCGCGCCGGACCACGGCGTTGAAGATCGCCCAGCGCAGATTGGCCTTGATCAGCCAGGGGAAATGATAGTGCAGGGAGGTCACCTGGCTGTCCGGACAGGCGTTGGCGAAGTCGATCGGATACCACCGCCCGGCTTGGCGCAGGCTTTCGCAGGAATTGAAGTCCCAGCCGAAGAACGCGTTGATCGTCAGGGTGATGTCGCGCAGATGCTGCTGCTGGTCGGCCGGCAGGAAGCCGGTCTTCGGCCGGTACCGGTCGTGTAAGGGGGCGGCCGGGTCGTAGTCGACCAGCAGGGTCTGCGGGCCCAAACCGATGCAGCGCACGAAGCTGTCGAACGGGTCGACCGCCTTTTGCAGGTGCATCACCAGGGTGCCCGATTCCTCGTACTTGTCCCTGAGCGTCCGTTCGTCGGCGATCTTGGACACGCCGCGCCAGGCACCGCCATCATAGGGTTTCATGAACATCGGATAGCCCAGTTGCTGGCCGATCTGGCCGAGATCGAACAGCCGAGCGTAGCGTTGCAGGGTCGGCTTCAGATCGTCGGTCGCCACATAGGCCTTGGGCGGCAGCATCCAGGTGTCCGGTACCGGCATTCCCAGCCGCATCATCGCGCAATAGCTGGTGTGCTTCTCCATCGCCTGGATCGCCCAGGGATTGTTGAAGACGTAGACGTCGTTCAGCACCACCGCCTTTTTGATCCACTCGCGGCTGGTATGGTACCAATGGGTCAGACGATCGATGACGACATCGTATTTGACCGGCTTGTCGAGTGCGAACGGTTCGATGGTCACCCGCTCGACATCCACGGTCAGACGCTCGCCGGCGTGGACGATGTCCAGATCGAGTCGGCGGAGGATCTCCTCGAAACAGATCGGCCAGCAGATATCGGCCCCCAGCGACAGGCCGATCCAACGTGTTGTGTGATCCATCCGCACCCCTTGCCCGTTGCCGCCCTGGCATCCCGACCTGCCGCGGCAGGCATGACCGGTAGCCGATTGCGCGGGCTCGGACCAGTGCCCGCATCGGGACGCGACGACGGCTTCTGAGGAGCGCCGGAACCGACGCGGTGTCAGAGCTGTCGGAAAACCGTCACATGCATCGGACTTGTCATTCGTTGCCTTCCTTGATCATCATCGGCAGCGATCCTTCCGGACCGACCCAAGCCGGAGGGTGTTCACGTCCGCCGGGGCGGCGGACATGAACCGCAGACGACAATGGGGGAGGTTGAGACCGTCATGCCATCGATCCGTATCACCCGCCTGCTGGCGACCACCGGCCTCGCTACGGTGCTGTTGACCGGCACCGCCGTCGCCAAGACCGACCTCGTGGTCGGCATGAACCTCGAACCGCCGCATCTCGACCCCACCGGTGGGGCGGCCGCGGCGATCGACGAGGTCGTGCTGTACAATGTGTTCGAAACCCTCACCCGGATCGGCCCGGACGGGTCGATCGGCCCGGGTCTGGCGGAAAGCTGGGAGGTCTCGGACGACGGGCTGGTGTACACCTTCCGCTTGCGGGAAGGCGTGAGCTTCCATGACGGCACCGGCTTCGACAGCGAAGACGTGGCCTTCAGCTACAACCGTGCCCGGGCGGAAGACAGTGCGAATTCGCAGAGAGCCTATTTCGCCCCGATCGACACGATCGAAACGCCCGACCCCTACACGGTGGTGATCACCCTGCGGGAGCAGGACGGGCTGTTCCTGTTCCGCATGGGGGTCGGCGACGCCTCGATCGTCGCGCCGGAATCGGCCGACACCAACACCACCAACCCGATCGGCACCGGCCCCTATCGGTTCGCCGACCGGGTCGAGGGTGATCGGGTGATCCTCGTCCGCAACGAGGCCTATGTCGGCCCCGACGCGGTGTATTTCGACAGCGTGACGTTCCGGTTCATCACCGATGCGGCCGCGCAAGTGGCCGCCGTCCGGGCCGGCGACGTCGATGTGTTCCCCAATATCGGCAGCCCGGAGAGCGTGCTCGCCTTCGAGGCCGACCCGCGTTTTGCGACCATGGTCGGCTCCACCGAAGGGGAGACGGTGATGGCGCTCAACTGGCGGCGGGCGCCGTTCGACGATCCGCGCGTGCGCCAGGCGATCGCCCATGCGATCGACCGCGACGCGGTCGTGGAAGGGGCGATGTTCGGCTTCGGCACGCCGATCGGCACCCATTTCGCGCCCCATCACCCGGCCTATCTCGACCTGACGGATCTGTATCCTCACGACCCGGCGCGGGCCGCCGAACTGCTGGCCGAGGCGGGCTATGCCGACGGTCTGGAGCTGGAGTTCATGCTCCCGCCGCCGGCCGCCTATGCCCGCCGCGGCGGCGAGGTCATCCAGGCGCAGTTGGCCGAAGTCGGCATCGACGCCGACTTGGTCCCGGTCGAATGGGGCCAGTGGCTCGAACAGGCTTTCCGGGGGTTCGACTACGACATGACCATCGTCTCGCATACCGAAGCGCTGGATATCGGGATCTACGCCCGTGGCGAGAACTACTATTTCGGCTACGTCAATCCCGCGTTCAACGCCGTGATCGAGGAACTCAACCGCACCTCCGACGAGGCCGAGCGGACCGCGCTCTACCAGCAGGCCCAGCGCATCATCGGCGAGGATCTGGCGTCGATCTTCGTCTTCCAACTGGCCAAGACCGGCGTCCGCCGGACCGAAGTCCAAGGCATGTGGGAGAACGCGCCGATCCAGGCCAACGACGTCACCGCCGCCCGCTGGGTGGACTGAACCCGACCCTCCGATGATCGATGGCGGGGCGCGGCTCTAGAGCATCCTGCGTCCGAACGGACGCAGATAAGATGCTCTAACTCTTTAAACTAGATCATCTTATCTGCGTTCAGATGAGTCCATCTGAACGCAGGA
>JANQKE010000145.1 GCA_028281265.1 Alphaproteobacteria bacterium
TCCTGCGTCCTAACGGACGCAGATAAGATGCTCTAACTCTTTAAATTAGATCAACTTATCTGCGTTCAGATGAGTCCATCTGAACGCAGGTTGATCTAGGTCGCGGCGACACCCCGGATGCGGGTCTAAGGTCGGGTTTCCCTTGCGGAAGGCGGGGCCGGTTCCCGCAGAGCCGCACCCGCGCGGGAGGACCGCTCCATGCCGGCCGGCGCAACCAGCACCACAGACCCTCCCGCCATCGTCGGGCGGGGCGGTTTCGACGCCCTGATCACGGCCCTGTCGGCCGGCGGGCGAGAGGTCGTCGCCCCGACCGTCAAGGGCGGTGCGATCGTCCTCGATCGGATCTCCGGAGCCGAGGACCTGCCGATCGGCTGGACCGCGGAGCAGGAAGCGGGCCGGGTTCGCCTCGCCCGCCGCGACGACCAGGCCCTGTTCGGCTACGCCGCCGCGGCCAACGCGCCGAAGAGCTTCTTCCATGCCGCCGACCTGAGCCTGTGGACCGCGCGGCGGCACGATGCCGGCTTCACCATCGAGGAAAGCCACCCGGCGATCCCGCCGCGGGCCTTCCTGGGTGTGCGGGCCTGCGATATCGCCGCTATCGCCCGGCAGGACCGCGTGCTGATGGGGGACGATCACGCTTCGGCCGCCTATGCCGACCGGCGGCGGGACGTGTTGATGGTTGCGGTGCAATGCGGCAGCCCGTCGAGGGTGTGTTTCTGCACCTCGTTCGGGACCGGTCCCCGGGCGGCCGCCGGCTTTGATCTCGCCCTGACGGAACTTGATGCCGGCACCGGCGGTCACCGGTTCGTCGTCGAGATCGGGTCGGAGGCCGGGACGCGTGTGATGGCATCGGTGCCGCACGGCCGGGCCTCGGTCGAGGATCTTGCCCTGGCCGAGGCGGTGACCGACGCGGCCGCCGCGGCGATCGACAAGCATCTTCCGACCGACGGGCTGCGCGCCGGCCTGCAAGGGGCACCGGATCACCCGGCCTGGGATGCGGTCGCCGACCGGTGCCTGGCGTGCGCCAACTGCACGATGGTGTGCCCGACCTGCTTCTGCACGACCGTCACCGACACCACCGATCTCGAAGGGACCCGGAGCGAGCGGCGGCAAATCTGGGACAGCTGCTTTACCGACACCTTCAGCGAGACCGGCGGCGGCATCATCCGCACCAGCATCAAGTCCCGCTACCGGCAATGGGCGACCCACAAGCTGAGCACCTGGGTCGACCAGTTCGGCGATTTCGGCTGCGTCGGCTGCGGCCGCTGCATCGCCTGGTGTCCCGTGGGTATCGACATCACCGAGACCGCCAAGGACGTCCTCGGCGATCCTCGACCCGGTGACCCGATGGTCCGATCATGACCCTGCCGACCGATCCCGCCCGCGACCACCCGTTCGTGATCGGCCTGCCGGTCGCCCTGCAGGACATGCTGATGGCGGCCGGTCGGCGGGTCGTGCTGCCGGCCGGCCGCCGGGTGTTCAACGAAGGTGATCCGGCCGACCGGTTCTACCTCCTGCTGTCCGGCCACGTCGCGCTGGAAACCCATGTCCCGACCCGCGGAACCGTACGGTTTCTCAGCCTGCATGCCGATGACGTGCTGGGCGTGTCCTGGCTGGTGCCGCCCTACCGCTACGGCTTCGACGCCACGGCGATCGAGGATACCGACGCCCTGGCGATCGACGCGCCGCGCATCCGGACCGCCTGCGATGCCGATCCGGCCCTGGGCTACATCCTGATGCAACGGCTGATGCCGGTGATGACCGGCCGGCTGCGCACGGCGCGGCTGCAGAGTCTCGACCTGTTCACCCGGCCGCCGGGGCGGGAGGTCGTCTGATGAGCCCCGACGCCGCCGCCCTCGGCGTCCCCACGGCCGGCGCGGTCCCCCGGGATGCGATGACGCCGGTGGTGACGGAGGTGCTGCGCGCGATCCCGGAGATCGCCGACACCTCCACCCTGATCCTGGCCCGGCCGCCGGGCTTCACCTACCGGCCCGGCCAGTTCACCATGCTCTACGCCTTCGGGGTGGGAGAGGCGGCGATCAGCATCTCCGGCGATCCGGAGGACGAGGCGCATCTGGTCCAGACCATCCGGGCGGTCGGCGCCACCTCCCGCGCCCTGGTGTCCCTGACCCCCGGTGCGGCGATCGGGGTGCGCGGGCCCTATGGAACCGGCTGGCCGGTCGAAGCCTGCCGCGGGCGGGACGTCGTGGTGGTCGCGGGCGGTCTGGGCCTGGCCCCCCTGCGCCCGGTGATCGCGCATATCCGTCGCCGTCGCGACACGATCGGCAAGGTCACCCTGGTCGTCGGCGCCCGCTCGCCGGATCTCCTCCTCTACCGGGACGAACTGGCGGTCTGGGGCCGCTGGGGCGACATGATCGTGATCCCCACCGTCGATTCCGCCGGGCCGACCTGGGGCGGGGCGATCGGCCTGGTGACCGACCGCCTGAACGGGGTCGCCCGCAACCCGGGCCAGACGGTGGCCTATCTCTGCGGGCCGGAGGTGATGATGCGGTTCACCGCCGACGCCCTGAACCGGATGGGCGTGCCGGGGGACCGCATCTGGCTATCGCTCGAACGCAACATGAAATGTGCCATCGGCCATTGCGGGCATTGCCAATACGGCCCCGCCTTCCTGTGCAAGGAGGGTCCGGTGTTCAGCTATGCCGCCTGCAGCCGCTGGTTGACCGTGCGGGAGGTGTGAGATGCAGCCGAGATCCCGGCGCCCCAAGCTCGCGGTGTGGAAGTTCGCGTCCTGCGACGGCTGTCAGCTCACCCTGCTCGACTGCGAGGACGAGCTTCTGGCCGTCGCCGGCCAGGTCGAGATCGCGCACTTCCTGGAAGCCACCAAGGCGGTGGTCGCAGGGCCGTACGACGTCTCCCTGGTGGAAGGCTCGATCACCACCGCCGATGACGCCGCCCGCATCCGGGCGATCCGGCGGCAATCCCGCCGGCTGATCGCGATCGGCGCCTGCGCCAACTGGGGCGGCATCCAGGCCTTGCGCAACATGGCCGATGTCGACGCGTACATGGCCCAGGTATACGCGCACCCGGAATATATCGACACGCTGGAGACGAGCACGGCAATCGCCGACCATGTCCCCGTCGATTTCGAGCTGCGCGGCTGCCCGATCGACAAGCACCAGCTTCTGGAGGTGATCGGCGCCCTGTTGGCCGGCCGCCGCCCGGCCATCCCGCACCATAGCGTCTGCGTGGAGTGCAAGCGGCGCGGCACGCCATGCGTGATGGTGGCCCACGGCATCCCCTGCCTGGGTCCGGTGACGCAAGCCGGCTGCGGGGCGATCTGCCCGGCCTATGGCCGCGGCTGCTATGGCTGTTTCGGGCCGATGGAGGCGGCGCATCCGGCCGCCCTGACAGGGGAGTTGGCCGCTCTGGGGGTGGATGCCCCCGCCCAACACCGGCTGTTCCAGACCTTCAACGCCGCCGCCCCGGCCTTCCAGGCCGCGGCCTATCCCGAGCCGGCAGAGGGGCGGCGATGACCGAGAGCCGTACGATCACCGTCGACGCCCTGGCCCGGGTGGAGGGCGAGGGGGCGTTGCACCTCGCCATCGAGGGCAACCGGGTGACGGATGTGAAGTTCCGCATCGTCGAGCCGCCGCGGTTCTTCGAGGCTTTCCTGCGCGGCCGGCACTTCGCCGAGGCGCCGGACATCACCGCGCGGATCTGCGGCATCTGTCCCGTCGCCTATCAGATGAGTGCCGTGCACGCGATGGAGAGCGCGTGCGGCGTCACGGTGCCGCAGCCGATCCGGGCCCTGCGCCGGCTGCTCTATTGTGGGGAGTGGATCGAAAGCCACGTCCTGCACGCCTTCCTGCTGCATATCCCGGACTTCCTGGGCTATCCGGATGCGATCACCCTGGCCGGCGACCATCCCGACCCGGTCAAGGCGGCGCTCACGGTCAAGAAGGCCGGCAACGCCATCGTCCGGCTGCTCGGCGGGCGGGAGATCCACCCGGTCAACGTCAAGGTCGGCGGCTTCTACACCATCCCGGAGCGGGCCCGGTTCGACGCGCTGGCCGAGGATCTCGGTGCCGCGTTGGATCTGTTGACCGGCTATGCCGACTGGATCGCCGCCCTACCCTATCCCGAGATCCGCCGGGACACTCCGTTCCTGGCCCTCCGCCAGGGTGCGGAGTATCCCTATTGCGACGGACGGCTGGTCAGCACCGACGGTATCGATGCGCCGGTGACCGACTACGAACGGGTGATCGAGGAGGTCCACGTCGCCCATTCGACCGCGCTGCAGGGCCGGCGCCTGGACGGCGGCAGCTATCTGACCGGACCGATGGCGCGGGTCGTCCTCAACGCCGATCTGCTGACGCCCAAGGCTAAGGCGCTGGCTGATGGGTGGGACGTCGAGGCCCACGCCACCAACCCGTTCCGCAGCCTGCAGGCCCGGATCGTCGAGACCGTGTTCGCGCTCGAAGAGGCGTTGGCGATCATCGCGGCGCTCGCCCCCGACACCGAGCCCTCGGTCCCGGTGTCGCCGCAGGCGGGGGTGGGCTGTGCCGCCACGGAGGCCCCGCGGGGGCTGCTCTACCATCGCTACGAGATCGGGGCGGACGGGCTGATCACGGCGGCGACGATCGTGCCGCCGACCTCCCAGAACCAGCAGGCGATCGAGGCCGATCTGCGGGTGGTCGCGGAAGGGGCGCTCGATCTCGACGACCTCTCCTTGCGGGATCTGTGCGAGCATACGATCCGCAACTACGATCCGTGCATCTCCTGCGCGACCCATTTCCTGACCCTGACGGTGGATCGGAAGGGCCGTCCGCGGGCGGTCGTCCCCTCCCGCCTGCGCGGACGGTGAGCGGCGCGTCCGCGGCGGATCCGTGGATCGCCCTGGTCGGTGTCGGCAACCCGGCCCAGGGGGATGACGGGATCGGGCCGGCCGTCGTGGCGGCGCTTGCGGACAGGCTCCCGTCGGCGGTGGTCGCCTGGACCACCCGGTCCGCGCTCGACCTCGCCACCGACCTCGAAGGCTACACGGTCGCGATCCTGGTCGACGCGGCGGTCGGCGGCGGTCCGCCGGGGACGGTGCATCGACTGGCCTTCGGCCGCGATACGATCCCGCCCGATGGCGGCGTATTGTCGTCGCACGAGACCGGTCTGCTGGCGGCCCTGGCTTTGGCCGATCGGCTGGGCACGCTGCCGAAGACCCCGCTGATCCTGGCCGTCGAGGCGGCCGACTTCACCGCCGGCACGCCCGCCGCGCGCGATCTGGTGACCGTCGGATCCCATGCCGTCCTCGATCTCCTGGCCGCCTTGATGCCGGCGGCGACCAGATCGACCTGCGTTCGGACGGGCTCATCTGAACGCAGGTAACTTGATCGACTTCAGAGAGCATCCGGAGAGTGCTACTCGGCGGCCTCGACCTTGCAGGCCGACGGCGACACCGACTGCAGCCGCCACTCCAGCAGGTGTTTCTCGATCGACGCGGCCGGCATCGGCCGGGCGAAGAAGAAGCCCTGGCCCGCCTCGCAGCCCGCCTCCCTGAGGGCGTCGACGTCACCTTGCAGCTCCGCCCCTTCCGCCACCACGTTGAGGCCCAGGGCGTGGGCCAGATCGACCACCGCCTTGACGATCACCCGGGCCGCCGGATCGGTCATGATGTCCTTGACGAAGATCCGATCGATCTTGAGCGTCGTGAACGGCATCCGGTGCAGATGGCTGAGCGACGAATAGC